>NZ_JBHZDA010000015.1:68321-74586 GCF_042755665.1 Streptomyces sp. NPDC059142 | reverse complement strand
GAGGTGGGGGTGGACGGCCCCCCCGGGTTTTCCCCCGGGTTTTACGGGTAACCCCCCCCCCCCCGGGGCGCGGCCCCCCCGCGCCGCGGGCGGGGGCGGGAGCCGGACGGGACGGTCAGCCGTCCGCGCCGAAGCGGGGCGGGGTGTACGTCATCGCCTTCTCGAAGGGGCGCATCAGCAGGGACGACGGCGCGTAACGCATCAGGGTGTTGCGCACCGCCATGGCCAGGGGCCGGTCCTCCTGCTCGTTCCTGCTGAGGGTGTACGAGTTGTCGACCAGCCACTTGGTACGTTCGCGGCGGGCCTCCTCGTACGCGCGCAGCCCGGCCACCGGGTCGGAGGCGGCCGCGCAGCACTTGGCCAGCACCACGGCGTCCTCGATCGCCGCGCTCCCACCCTGGGCCAGGGCGGTCAGCATGGGGTGGGCGGCGTCCCCCAGCAGCGTCACCGGCCCCTCGCCCCAGCGCTCCAGGAACGGCCGGTCCTGCGCGGGGACGGCGTGCACGGACTCCTCGGGGGTCGTCCTGATCACCTCGCCGACCACGTCCGCCCAGCCGTCGAAGGCGCGGACGACGTCGTCCTTGCCGCCCTTCCAGCCACGGGCGGACTCGGCGGACATGTTCCGCGTCCCCCACCAGTAGGCGTGGCCCTGGCCGATGTCGTGCAGCCCGAAGCGCTGGCCCCGGCCCCAGTAGTGGCCGTTGAAGCCCGGGGTGAGGCGCGGGTGGTCGAACGGGGTGACGGCGAGCCAGCAGAGGTAGCCGGCCTCCCGCAGCGTCTCCGGTCCCGCCAGTTGCCGGCGGACCGCCGAGTGGATCCCGTCGGCGCCGACGAGCAGATCGGCGCGGGCCTCCCGCCCGTCGGCGAAGCGGACCCGTACCCCGTCCCCGTCGACGGTGTACCCCGTGGCGGCCGACCCCAGATGGATCGGGCAGTCCCCGGCGGCCTCCAGCAGGGCCGCCTGGAGTTCGCTGCGGGAGACGCAGACGCTGGGGGCGCCCAGACGGTCGGTGAGGGCCCGGTAGGGCAGGGTGGTGATCCGGCCGCCCGTGCTCGTCATCAGCTCGGCGGTCTCGATGGCCCGGCCGCGCTCCTCCAGGCGCAGATCGATGCCGAGGGAGGCCAGCGCCGTCATGGAGTTGCTCATGACGGACAGGGCGGTGCCCGCCGGGCGCAGCTCGGCCGCCCGCTCGTGGACCTCGACGTCGACTCCGACGCGGCGCAGCGTCACGGCCGCCGCGAGACCGCCGATCCCGGCACCCACGACGATCGCCGTTCTGCGACCGGTACCGCTTGTTCCGTTTCCGCTGCTCATATCTGTCGTCACCGCTTTCCTCGGGTTCCGTCGACGGCGTCCGGGAGGCTCGCCGTCACCAGGTGCGTGATCTGTTCCGCCACGTACTTCACGTACGGCTCCTCGACGACCTGGAGATGGTCGCCGGGTACGTCGATGACCTCGATGTCCCCGGTCGTCCTGGTCCGCCAGCCGTTGGTGGGGTCGCCGTGCAGCGAGCCCGCCCCGTCGTGCAGGGGCCTGAGCACGTCCGGCAGCTCGCCCTGGGCGTGCAGGAGGGTCAGGTCCAGGTCGCCCTTCTCGGCGCGCTCGTCCATCAGCGCCTGGTAGTTCGCCTGGAAGACGGAGTGGAGGCGGCGGACCGCGTCGTGGGAGTCGCCGGGCGGCAGAATTCCGTTCCGTTCGGCGACCTCGGCCACGCGCCGGAACACCTCCTCCTCGGTGCCGACCTCGCGGGACAGCTCCTCCACGGGGGTGTCGCTGCCGCCGTCCGCCCACAGGAGTTCCCAGAAGAAGAAGTGGAGCAGGGAGCGGTCGCTCAGGTCCCGGGGGGCGTCCGGGCTGAGCGCGACCGTGTCCAGGAGGATCGGGGGCAGCACCTCCTCGCCGGCACCGCGCAGCAGCCGCGCCATCTCGAAGGCGACGAACCCGCCGAACGACCAGCCGCCGATGATGTACGGGCCGTGCGGGCGCACCCGCCGGACGGCCTCGACGTACGCGGCGGCCATCTCCGGGATGGAGCGGTGCGGCTCGGTGCCCGGCACGAACCCGGCCGACTGGAGCCCGTAGAAGGGCTGGTCGTCGGGGAGGTGCCGGGAGAGCGCCAGATAGCAGAGCACGTTGCCGCCCAGCGGATGGACGAAGAAGACCGGCGGCCGCTCGCCCTCCCGCCGGAAGGGCACCAGGATGTCGCGGGGTCCTGGCGCGGCTGCCGAGGTACGCAGGTGTTCCGCGATGGCGGCGGGGGTGGGCGCCGCGACCAGGGCGGACAGCGGCAGGCGCACCCCGAGACGCTGTTCGATCAGCATGACGAGGCGCATCGCGGTGATCGAGGTGCCGCCCTGTTCGAAGAGGCTGTCGTGGACGCCCGGCGCGGGGAGGTCCAGCAGCTCGCCGAACAGCTCAACGAGGGTCCGCTCGTACGCGTCCCGCGCGGGGCGGCCCGGCCGGGGCGCCGCCGTCGTCAGCTCGGCCCGGCGCAGCGCGGCGTCGTCCCGCTTGCCGCTGGGCGTGAGCGGCATCCGGGGCAGCCACTCGTAGTGGGAGGGGACCAGGTACTCCGGGAGGGCGGCCCGCAGATCGTCCTTGAGCCGTCCGAGGTCGGTCAGCTCCGGGTCGCCCACGAGGAACGCGGTGAGGAAGGCGTCCGTACCGCGCCGCCGGTCCACGACCGCGACCTCGCGGACGCCGGAGCCGGGCGCGGCGTGGCGGGCGACGGCGAGTTCCACCTCGGCGGGCTCGACCCGGAAGCCCCGGATCTTGACCTGGGTGTCGGCGCGCCCGGTGTGGACGATGTCGCCGCCCGGCAGTATGTAGCCGAGGTCACCGGTCCGGTACAGCCGCCGCTCGCCCCCGTCCGGATGCGGTACGAACCGCTCGGCGGTCAGCTCGGGCGCTCCGGTGTACCCGTCGGCCAGACAGACACCGCCCAGGTGGATCTCGCCCCTGACGCCGACGGGGACCGGCCGCATCCGCTCGTCCAGGACGAGGACCTCCGCGCCGTCGACCGGGGTGCCGATCGGCGGCAGCGGCGGGAAGGCGGCCGGGTCGCCGGTCATGGTGAAGCTGGTGACGACATGCGACTCGGTCGGCCCGTACTGGTTCTCCAGGACCGCGCCCGGCAGCAGGGCGCACAGCCGGCGGATCTCCTCGCTGACCCGGAGCTGTTCGCCCGAGGAGACCAGCGTCCGCAGCCGGCCGGGCACCGGGCCGAGCGCGCAGGCCGCCTCGGCGAGCTGCTGGAGGGCGACGTACGGCAGGAAGATCCGCTCGACGCCGTGCCGGTCGAGGAGGCGCAGCAGCGCCGGCATGTCGCGCCGTTCGGCCTCGGTGACCAGGACGAGGGTGCCGCCGGAGCAGAGCGTGGAGAAGATCTCCTGGAACGAGACGTCGAAGCTGAGCGGCGCGTACCCGAGGGTGGTGCCCCCGGCGGCTCCGCTGGGCCGGCGGTTCTGCCAGTCCACCATGGCGGCGAGCGAGCGGTGCGGCATCACCACGCCCTTGGGGCGGCCCGTGGAGCCGGAGGTGAACAGGACGTACGCGGTGGCGGCGGGGTCCACGCCGGGGAGCGCGGGGCCGTCCTCCGGCCGCTCCGGTGTCTCCCGTACGAGGTCCTCCGCGAGCAGCAGGACGTCCGGGTCGCCGACCAGATGGGCGTGGGCGCGGTGCGCGACCACCCGTACCGGACGCGCCTGCTCCACCATCGCGGTGATCCGCTCCGCCGGGTAGCCGGTGTCCAGCGGTACGCACGCGGCGCCCGCCCTCGCCACCGCCAGGATCACCGCCACCGTCTCCGGCGCCCGGTCCATGGCGACGCCGACCCGGGCCCCGGGCCCCGCGCCGAGGCCGGTCAGCCGCCGGGCGATCCGTTCGGCGGCCCGGTCCAGCTCCCGGTAGGTCCACCGCCGTGTCCCCTGGACCAGGGCGACGGAGTCCGGGGTGCGGGCGGCCTGTCCCGCGAAGAGCCGTACGACGTCCGGCGGCGCCCCGGCGGCCTCCGGGGCACGTACGGCCGGAGCCCCCGTGGTGGCGAGGAAGCCGAGGTCGGCGGGGTCGTCCGGGCGGTCGAGGACCCGGGTGAGGATCTCGGTGTAGGCGCGGGCGACCAGCGCGGCCTGGCCGGGGGTGAAGGTGCGGCCGTCCCCGTCGATCCGCAGCCAGAGGGAGCCGTCGCCCGGATCGGTGACGGCGTTGACGAGGAGCTGGAAGTCGGTCTCCTCGAAGGTGCGCACCGAGAGCAGTTCGACATCGGGGCGGCTCAGCACCGGTGCGAGGACATGGAAGTTGACGTAGTTGAACGCGGTCCGCACGGCGGGTCCGTGCGGCGAGTCCTCCTGGACGGCGCTGAGCGGGTAGTGGCGGTGCGGATGGCCGAGCCGCTCCTCCCGGTGCGCCTCGCGGACGGCGGCGAGCCAGGTGGAGGCGGCGTCGTTCATCCGGACGGGCATGGTGTGGACGAACAGACCGGCGGTGCGGTCCCCGTCGGCGCGCTCGGGGCGGCCGTGCGTGAGCAGCCCCGTGGTCAGGTCGTGCTGCCCGGAGAACAGCCGCAGCGTCAGGCAGTGCGCCGCGAAGAGCACGGACTTCACGGAGACGGCGTGGGTACGGGAGAAGGCGCCGACCCGCCGTTCCAGCCCCGGGGGAAGCGCGGCCCGGTGGGAGACGAAGCCGGGCTCCCCGGTCACCGGCTCGGCGGTCCTGAAGCCGTCGAGGGCGAGTGCCCGCGCGCCCGCCAGCCGTTCCCGCCAGTACCGCCGGTCCTCCGCGGACTCCAGCGCCGCGCGCTCGGCGAGGACATGGTGGGCGGGGGAGGGCGGCGGCCCTTCCGGGGCCCTCTCGCCTCCCTCGCCCAGGGCGCGCAGATGCTCCTCCAGCAGCTCCCGCAGCAGGCTCGCCACGCTGCCGCCGTCGAGCAGCACATGGTGGAAGCTGAGCACCAACTCCACGGTGTGCTCACGGACATGGACCCGGAAGTGGCAGAGCGGCCCGGCCGACAGGTCGTAGGCGTGGTGGCGCTGCCGCTCGATGTGCGCGTCGAGGACCGCGTCCGCCTCCGCCTCCGGTGTGCCCCGCTGGTCGACGACGACGAGGCCGCCGGTCACCCGCCGGTGCACGATCTGGAGCGGTTCCGGGTGCCCGCCGAGGTCGATCGAGGAGCGCAGCGCGGGATGACGGGCGACGAGCACGTCGAACGCCTTGCCGAAGGCGGACGCGTTCCAGGGCAGCCGGAAGGAGTAGTGGAAGACGTCGTGGTAGACGGCGGACCCCTCCCGGGCCGCGCTGTGGTAGATCAGCCCGAGCTGGAGGCGGGTCAGCGGGAACGCGTCCTCGATGTCGCCCTCGCGCAGCAGCCGGGCCCGTGACTCCTCGGGGAGCAGCGCGAACGGGGCCAGATCCGGGCCCTGTTCGCGCGGACCGGTGGTGCAGCGGGCGGCCAGCGCCGCCACGGTCGGATGCCGGACCAGGTCGTTCGGGGCGAAGTGGACGCCGAGCCGGGCGGCCCTGGCCTGGATCCTGATGGTCAGGAGGGAGTCGCCGCCCAGCGCGTAGTAGTCGTCGTGGACGCCGATGTCCTCCTGCCCCAGCACCTCGGCCCAGACGGAGAGGAGCGTCGCCTCGGTCCGGTCGCGCGGCGCGGTGGCCTCCCCGCCGGACGCGGCGCCCGCCGGGCGGGGCGCGGGCAGGGCGCGGCGGTCGGTCTTGCCGTTGGGGGTGAGCGGGACGCGGTCGATCCGTACCAGATACGACGGGATCATGAACTCCGGCAGATGGCGGGCGAGATGGGCGCGCAGCACGCCGTCCTCGACCGGTTCCGCGGCGACGTAGTAGCCCACGAGCTGGGTGCCGCGCTCCGAGGTCACGCTGTCGACGACGGCGCCGCGCACCCCGGGGGCGGTCGACAGATGGTGCTCCACCTCACCGGTCTCGACCCGGTTGCCGCGGATCTTCACCTGTCCGTCGATCCTGCCGAGGTATTCGATCGTGCCGTCGGCGAGCACCCGCGCGAGATCGCCGGTGCGGTAGAGGCGTTCGCCGGGCGCCGACGGGTGCGCGGTGAACTTCTCCCGGGTCAGCTCGGGGCGGCCCAGATAGCCGCGGGCGACACCCGCCCCGGCGATGCACAGTTCGCCGGGCACCCCGAACGGCTGCGGCTCGTCCGGGTGTTCGCCGATCACATACAGATCGGTGTTGTCGAGGGGCGGGGCGGTGGGCGCCCGCGCGGGCGGGGCGGGGGGCGCCCCGCCAGGAGAC
>NZ_JBHZDA010000015.1:44451-68311 GCF_042755665.1 Streptomyces sp. NPDC059142 | reverse complement strand
GCGCCCTGCACTGTCCGCCGCGCCCCCCGACGGGCTGCGGCTCGTCCGGTGGTCCGCCTCCCACATCCAGTTCGGTGTTGCCCCTCGGCCGCCCGATCGGCACCCGCGCCACGGGACGGGCGGGGTCCGCCGGGCACGCGTACCAGGAGACGTCGACGGTCGCCTCGGTCGGTCCGTAGAGGTTCACCAGCTCCGGCGCGGGCCGGCCGGCGCCGGGACCGCCGAAGATCCGGTTGAACTGGTCGACGCGGGCGGGCGGCAGGGCCTCACCGCTGCAGAACACGTACCGCAGCGAAGCGGCCTCCGCGCGCCGCCGCGGGGACTCCTCCAGCAGGTCGAGGAACGGGCCGAGCATCGAGGGCACGAAGTGCGCGACGGTCACCCGCCGTTCGGCGACGGTACGTGCCAGCTCGCGCGGGTCCTTCTCGGCGCCGACCGGGGCCGGTGCGACCGAGGCGCCCTCGACGGCCCACCAGAACAGCTCCCACACCGAGACGTCGAACGAGATCGGTGTCTTGTGCAGGATCGTGTCGTCCGCGCCGATGGGGTACGCGCGCTGCATCCACGCCAGCCGGTTGACGACCGAGTGGTGCTCGACCATCACCCCCTTCGGCCGGCCGGTGGAGCCCGAGGTGTAGATGACATAGGCGAGATCGCGCGAGGTGGCGAGGGGCTCGGGCGGTGTGGCCGGACCGTGCAGCAGATCGCCGACCCGCAGCACCTCCGCGCCGCCCGTGGCCTCCGTCCCTTCGCCGCCCGGCCCCTCGGGGCCCACCAGGACGACCTTGGCGCGGCTGTCCTCCAGCACGTACGCGATCCGCGCCGGCGGATGGCCCGGGTCGACCGGTACATAGGCCCCTCCGGCCTTGAGGACGCCGAGGACCGCCACCAGCGTCAGCGGACCGCGCTCCAGCAGCACCGCGACCCGGTCGTCGGGACCGACCCCGGCCGCCCGCAGCGCGTGGGCCACCTGGTTCGCCGCCGCGTCGAGCGCGCCGAAGGTCAGGGAGGCGTCGCCGGGCGCCGCGCCCGAGACCACCGCGTCGCCGGGCGCCGCGCCCGAGACCACCGCGATCCGGTCGGGGGTGCGCGCCGCCCGCTCCTCGAAGAGGCTGTGCAGGGTCCGGCCGTCCGCGTACGGCACCCGGGGCCCGCGCGCGGCGGCCACCAGCCTCCGGCGCTCCGCCGCGCCCAGCACGGGCAGCGTCCCGGCCGGCCGGTCCGGCTCCTCGACCGCACCCCGGATCAGCGCGGTGATGTGGCCGGCCAGCGCCGCCGCGGGGAAGTCCTCGTCCAGGACGTCCCGCCCGTAGGCGAGGGTGATCCGTACGTCGTCGGTGCCCCGGGTGTGCAGGACATGGACGGCGATGGCGTCCTGCGCGTGCGCGGGCGCGGACCCGCTGGTCTCGCGGGTGAGCCCGGCGACCCCGGGGCTCGGCGGCATCGGCAGGTACGACAGCGTCACGTCGAACAGGCGCGGCGCGCTTCCGCCGCCCCGGGGCAGCGCCCGCAGCACATCGCCGAGCGCCAGCCGTTCGTGGTCCCGCAGCGCGTCGCCGCCGGTCTCGACGGCCGCGCCGATCTCCCGCATCGTCGCCGTGCCCGTGGTCCGTACCCGCAGGGGCAGGATGTTGGCGAAGTGGCCGACGGTCGCCAGCTCCTCACCGGTCCTGCGGTTGAGCAGGGGGATACCGAGCACCACGTCCGGCGCCCGGTGGATCCGGCCGAGATACGTGGCGAACGCCGCGGCCACGACGGGGAACACCAGCCGCTGCTGCTCGCGCAGCCGCCGGACGAGCGCGCTGTCGACGGTGAAGGTGTACCGGCCGGCGGCGGAGTCCGCTCCCGACGAGGCGAACGGGGCGGTGGCCGCCGCGCCCCGGGCGAAGAGCGCGGGCACCGTGTCGGTGTGCGCCCGCCGGTGGAACTCCTGGTCCCGCCGGAACGCAGGCGAGGCGGTGTAACGGGCCTCCTCCTCGACGAAGTCCAGGTAGGAGGGGGCGCTCGCGGGCAGGGGGTCGCCGCCCGCCTTCACCCGCCCGTAGTCCTCGAAGACCTGCTCGGTGAAGAGGAAGATGCCGTAGCCGTCGGTGATGATGTGGTGGGCCTTGACGACCAGATGGACGGCGCCGGGCCCCTCCCTGAGCAGGGTGAGTTCGAACATCCGGCTCCGGCGCAGCGGGAACGGGCGGGCCAGCGACCGCTCGACCCAGGCGGCGCACGCGGCGCGCGGATCGGGCTCGTCGGAGAGGTCCACGACCGTGACGAGCGCGCTGTCCGGGGCTGCGGCGACTTCGGGGTCCTTCCACTGGCGGGGTATCTCCTCCCGCGCGTCGAAGGCGAGTGAGAAGGCGTCGTTGCGCCGCACCGCGCGGGCCACAGCGGCGCGCAGGGCGCGGACGTCCACCCGTCCCGTCAGACGCTCGTGCACGACACAGTTGAACTGCGGATGGCTCTCGTCGAGGGCGCTCGCGACCCAGATGTCACGCTGGTAGGCGGTCAGCGGCAGGCTCAAGGGCTCGGACATGTCTCCTCCTCGGAAGGGCGGGCCGGTGCGGTCGGCCGCCGCCCGGTCGGTGCCGGGACGGCCGGTGACACATACGGGACCCGGGGTCCGGGGACGGCCGGGGCCGCCCGCCGGTCCCCCGGGCGGGGCGTACCCCGGTCAGCGCGTGGGCGGCTCTCCGGCCACCAGCTCCTGGACCAGCGCCCCGGACAGCGCCCGTACGGTGCCATGGGTCCACAGCAGGGTCGGCGAGAGCGGGGTGCCGAACGCGGCCTCCAGCCGGTTGCGCAGCTCCAGACTCATCAGCGAGTCGAGGCCGAGCGTCTTGAACGGCGTCTCCGCGCCGACCCGTTCCGGCGGGAGCCGCAGCACCCGGCCGGCCAGCTCGCGCACCGCGGTCTCGCCGAGGGACGCCCGGACGTGCGGGGGAGCGGTGAGCAGCCGCTCGCGCAGCCCGCCCGCCGCCGGAGCGGCGCCGTCGTCGGCCGCCGCGCGCAGCAGCTCCCAGCTCGGCAGCGCGGCCGTGTCGGGGTACGCCTCGAACCACCGCTTCGGGTCGAGGGGCACGTAACCGACGACCGGCTCGTCGTGCTCCAGCATCCGCACCAGCGCCGGCCATGCCTCGTGCGCCGGGAAGCCGCCCATGCCCCGCTCCGTCAGCCGGGCGCCGCGCCGCTCGTCCGCGGCCGCGAGACCGATGTCGGAGAACGGCCCCCACTGCACGCTCAGCGCGGGCAGGCCCCGGGCGCGGCGCCGCTCGGCCAGCGCGTCGAGGGAGGCGTTGGCGGCCGCGTACGCGGCCTGCCCGGCGTTGCCGACCAGCGCGGCGGCGGAGGAGAACAGCACGAACAGGTCGAGCGGGTCCGCCGAGGTCGCCTCGTCCAGATGGCGGGCGCCCACGGCCTTGGGGGCCAGGACGCCGGCCGCCCGGTCCGGGGTCAGGGTGTCTATCGTGGCGTCGGCGAGAACGCCCGCCGCGTGGAAGACGCCCCGCAGCGGCGGCAGTTCCTCCCGTACGCGCTCCAGCGCCTCGCCCAGGGCCGCCGCGTCGGCGACGTCGCACCGTACGGTCTCCACCCGGGTCCCGGCCGCCCGCAGCGCCGCCAGCCGCCGCCGCGCGTCGGCGGTCGGCGCCGACCGGCCCAGCAGGGCGAGCGCGCCCGCGCCCCGGCCGGCCAGGAACTCCGCGAGGGAGAGGCCGAGCGCGCCGAGGCCACCGGTGACGAGATAGGTGGCGTCGGCCCGGAAACGGCCGTCCGGCAGCGGTACGGGCGCCACCGCCGCGACGGACCCCGGGTCGGTGAGGACGAACTTGCCGATGTGCTCGCCGTGGGACATCTCGCGCAGCGCCTCCGCCGCCTCCGAGAAGGGGCGGGTGCGCACGGGCAGCGGGGCCAGCCGGCCCTCGGCGACGTGCTCCCAGACGTCGGCGAAGGTCCGGGCGAACCGCCGCGGCCTGCGCTCCATCAGCCCGGCCAGGTCCACGGCGGAGAAGGTGACGCCCTTGCGGAAGGCGTCCAGGGAGATCCGGTGGCCGCCGTGGATGTCCTTCTTGCCGAGTTCGACGAAGCGGCCGTCCTCCGCGAGCACCCCCAGACCGGCCTCGATCGCCGCCCCGGTCAGGGAGTTGAGCACGACATCCACGCCGCGCCCGCCGGTGGCCTCGCGTACCGCCGCCGCCCAGCCGAGGTCCCGCGAGTCGAACACGTCGGTGATGCCGAGGCCGGTGAGATACCGGCGCTTGGCCTCGCTCCCCGCGGTCGCGACGACGCGGGCGCCGAGGAGCCGGGCGACCCGCAGGGCGGCGAGCCCGACCCCTCCGGCGGCCGAGTGGATCAGCACGGTCTCGTCCGCCTCCAGACGGGCGAGTTCGGCCAGCCCGTACCAGGCGGTGGCCAGGGCGAGCGGCAGCGCCGCGGCCTCCGGGTCGCCGAGCCCGTCGGGGACCGGCCTGGCGTGTTCGGCGCGTACCGTCACCTGACTGGCGAGGGAGCCGAACACACAGGCCACCACGCGGTCCCCGGGCCGGAACCCGGTCACCTCGGGGCCGACGGAGACGACCCGGCCCGCACACTCCCCGCCGAGCAGCCGGGCGCCGCCCGTGGGGTCGGGGTAGGTGCCGAGCGCCTTCATCACGTCGATGAAGTTGAGCGCGGACGCGGTGACCTCGATCCCGATCTCCCCGGGGCCCGGCGGCCGTCCGGCCAGCGGCAGGCACACCACGCCCTCCCACCGCCCCGGCCGTGTGGAGGCCACCCGGAACGGGCGGCGGGCGGCGCGCAGCGGCGGGCGCGGGGTGTCCTCCTCCGCGTCCGCGTCGCCGAAGCCGCCCGTACGGGTGAGCCGGGCGGCCAGCCGGCCCCCCGCGCGCAGGGCGATCTGGTCCTCGCGGTCCGCGCCGAGGACCTCCGCGGCGCAGGCGTCGGCCCAGCCGGCGTCGGCCGGGTCCACGTCGACGAGGCGCGGCTCCAACTCCCCGTGCTCACGCCGCAGGACCCGGCCGTAACCCCAGTAGAGAGCCGCCCCGGGGTCGGGGAGGTCTCCGGCGGCGGCGGCCTGGCCCAGGGACGTGACCACGGTCAGCCGCGGCTCGACGGTCAGCGCGGCGCACGCGCGGACGACATCCGTGAGCGCGTCGAGACCGAGCCGCTGGGCGGTGAGGCCCGCGTCGGCCGGGGGAGCGGCGAAGACGACGCCCTCGGCCTCGGCCACGCCGCCGAGCGCGCCAACGCTCCCGCCGGCGTCCACCCGGGTCACCTCGGCGCCCGCGGCCGTCAGCGCGCCGGCCAGCGCGTCGGCGAGGCCGCTCGGGGGGCCGCAGACGATCCACGGCCCGTACGGCGCGCCGGCGCCCCGGGGGGTTCCGGCCGCCCCGGTCCACCGCAGCCGGTGCAGCCGGGCGGCGTCCGCCGCGCCGGACGCGTCGGCCCCGGCCAGCGCCTCCAGCCGCAGCCCCTCCATGGTCAGCACCGGACGGCGTTCCCCGTCGAAGACCCGTACGTCCACGGTGCCGTCCTCATGCCGGACGGCATGGGACCACACCCGGTCGACCGGCGGGCCCTCGGGACGCTCGGCCACCCGGATCCGGCGCAGCGCGGTCGGCACCAGCGCCGTGTGCGCCGACTCCTCCTCGAAGAGCGCGAGCGAGACCTGGAGGGCGCCGTCCCACAGCGCCGGGTGCAGCAGATACGGTCGCGCGCCGGGCAGCAGCGTCCCGGCGAGCACCGCCTCGCCCACCGCCTCGCGTCCGCCGGGCGCCCGGTACAGCGCGCGGACACAGCGGAAGGCGGGCCCGTAGTCGAGCCCCCGCGCGGCGCACGCGTCGTAGAACGGCCCCGGCTCGGTGGCCGGTGCCGCGTCCAGCCATCCGGGGAGGCCGGGCAGCGGCTCGGCCGGGTCCCGGTAGTCGGCGCGCGCCGTGGCGTGTTCGGTCCAGGCGGACGTGCCCTCCGGCAGCGACAGGAGGCGGAAGGTGCCGCCCTCCGCGATGTCGTCACGCCACTCGGCGGCCAGCCGCTCGGACCCCGCGCCGAACGCTACCGCCGCGCTCAGGGTGATGTCGTGCAGCGCGCGCGGCGCGGAACCGGTCCTGGACCGCGCCGTGTTGACGGCCAGCGCCAGCGTCGCCGCGCCCGGCAGTACGGCGGTGCCGTGCACCCGGTGGTCCGTGAGCCACGGCAGGTCGTCGACGGCGAGTTCGGTGGTCCCGTGCCAGACGTCCCGCTCGCCGGGCGAGGGGGTGAGCCGGACGTCGAGGCCGCGGGCCGCCCCGGAGCGCGCCGCCGCCGTACCGTCGGGCAGCCAGTGGCGCTCCGGCCGCATCGGATGCGGCGGCAGCGGGACAGGACGGCAGCGGGGCAGGTCACCGAAGGGTTCCAGCCCCGCGGTGTAGCCGCGCGCGAGCGCGCGGGCGAACGCGTCGGGGCCGCCGTCGCCCCGCCGCACCGTCGTCAACGCGGCGGCGGGCCGCCCGTGTTCGGCGATCAGTTGCTCGACGGCCGGGGTCAGCACCGGATGCGGGCTGATCTCCACGACATGGCTGACACCGTCGTCCAGGGCGCGGGTGAGCGTATCGGCGAACAGGACAGGACCGCACAGGTTCTCCACCCAGTAGGCCGCGTCCATCACCCGGCCGTCCAGCGGCTCCCCGCGCACCGTGGAGTGCAGTGCGACGCCGCCCGGCCCGGGAGCCGCCGCCGCCAGTCCGACCAGCAGGTCCTCGCGCAGCTCGGCCATCTGGGGGCTGTGCGAGGCGTAGTCGACCTGGACGAGCCGGCAGTACGTACCGTCCTCCTCCAGCGACTCCTTCAGCGCCAGGACGGCGTCGCCGTCCCCGGACAGGACACAGGAGGTCGGCCCGTTGTGCGCGGCCAGCGCGACCCTGCCGCCGAACGGTTCGACGGCCGCGAGGGCCGCCTCGCGGTCGAGGTCCACGGCGAGCATCCGCCCGCGCCCGCAGGTCCTGCGCACGACCGCGCTGCGCCGTGCCACGACCAGCGCGGCGTCCTCGTACGACAGGATCCCCGCGACCGTGGCGGCGGCGATCTCGCCCTGGCTGTGGCCGACGACCACGTCGGGCTCGACACCGGAGGCCCGCCACAACTCGGCCAGGCCCACCGACATCGCCCACAGGACGGGCTGGAGTTCGTCGACCCGCTCCAGCCAGGCGTCCCCGGACTTCCCCGTGAAGACGTCCAGCGGATCCCAGGTCAGATGCGGGCGCAGCGCCTGCGCGCACCGCCCCACGACCTCGGCGAACAGCGGGCTCTCCCGATACAGCTCCTGCCCCATGCCGCTCCACTGGGAGCCCTGGCCGGGGAAGACGAACGCGGTGCGCCCCCGGGTGACGGAGCGTCCCGTGACCACCGCCGGGTGCTCGCCGTCCTCGGGCCGGTCGGCCACCTCGGCGAGCGCGGCGGCGAGGGCGTCGGGCGCGGTGGCGAGCAGCGCCGCCCGCACCGGGAGGTGGCCGCGGCGCCAGGCGAGCGTCCCGGCCAGCCCGGCGACGGCCGCCTCGCTCCCCGGCGCCCGCTCGCCGAGCGGCGCGGCCCGCTGGGCGAGCACCGAGGGCGACTGCGCGGACAGCGGTACGAACGTGGGCAGCCCGGTGGCCGGCCGGCCGCTCCCGGCAGGCCGGAGAGCGGCGGGCGCGGCGTCCTCGCCGGTCCCCTCGGGCGGGGCCGCCACGACCACGTGCGCGTTGGTGCCGCCCCAGCCGAAGGAGCTGACCCCCAGCCGGACGGGCCCGGTGCGCGGCAGTTCGAGCGGCTCGCGCAGCACCCGTACGTTGAGTTCACCGAAGGGGATGTCCGGATTGAGCACCTCGGCGTGCAGGCTCGGCGGCACGACCCGATGGCGCAGCGAGAGCAGCACCTTGAAGAGCGAGCCCATGCCCGCCGCGGCCTCCAGATGCCCGATGTTCGTCTTGACCGAACCGATCGGGAGGGGGCCGCGGGTACGGTGCCTGCCCACCGCACGGCCGATCGCGGTGGCCTCCGCGGGGTCGCCGCGCCGGGTCCCCGTCCCGTGGGCCTCGACATAGGCGACGGAGTCCGCCGGCACGGCGCCGGGGCCGTCCCCGTACACCTCGCTCAGCAGCGCCTCCTGGGCGCGCGGGTCGGGTGTGACCAGGCTGTCGCCCCCGCCGTCGTTGTTCACCGCCGTACGTTCGACGACCCCGTGGATCCGGTCCCCGTCCGCCAGCGCGCGGTCCAGGGGCTTGAGACAGACGGCGGCCACGCCCTCGCCCCGGACGAAGCCGTTGGCGGAGGCGGCGAAGGCGGCGCAGCGCCCGTCGGGCGAGAGCCCGCCGAAGTGGGTGAGCCCGACGGAGACGTCGGGCGCGAGTATCAGATTGACCGCGCCGACGATCGCGGCGTCCACCTCGCCCTGCCGCAGCGCCTGTACGGCCAGGTGCAGGGCGACCAGGGAGGAGGAGCAGCCCGATTCGACGGTGAGGCTGGGGCCGCGCAGCCCCAGGAGATAGCTGATCCGGGCGGCGAGCACGTCCAGCGCGCCGCCGACCAGGCTGTGCTGCGTGGGCGGAACTCCGCGTTCCGTACGGAGGATCTCGTAGTCGTGCCACGACGCGCCGACATAGACTCCGGTCCGGGAGCCTTCGAGATCCCCGGGGCGTAAGCCCGCGTCCTCCACGGCGCGCCAGGCGGCCTCCGCGAGCAGCCGCTGCTGGGGGTCCATGTCGGCCGCCTCCCTCGGGGAGATCCCGAAGAAGCCCGCGTCGAACTGGTCCACTCCGTCGAGGAATCCGCCGACGGCCTGCACGTCCTTGGCGGGGTCGAGCGGCCGGGAGGTGTCCCAGCGGTCGGCGGGTACGGGGCGGATGGACTCCCCGCGCCCAGTCATCAGGGTCCACAGACTCTCGGCGTCGGGGGCTCCGGCGAACCGGCCCGACATTCCGACAACGGCGATGGCGTTCGTATTATCCCGCATAAGATAATTCGTCCTTTGCCTACTGTCGCACGGCGAGGAATACGCGGAGTGTAATGCCGTGCGAGGAGGTCGCGCACGGACCCGGTGCTGCCCGTTTCCCGGCGTGGCGGCGCCCGATATCCGGGTCGTCCGCTTTTACGGCGGCCCGTCACTGTTCACCCCCGACTGCCTGTGTTCCTTCCCGCGGGCCGGGCCGGGACGCGCTGGTCGACAGCGTGTGCGGCCAGGGTTTCCGGCGATCGACGGACAAGGATCCGATTGCGGCCGTCCAAGTGAAGAATTTCAAATCGGGTCCCGGCGTCATCGTTCACGGGGGACTTTCCCGGATATCCCGGGCAGAAATTGTCCGCGCCCGATAACCGTTCCGCGTGCCCCGGAATACTTCGGGTGATCATTCGCCGGAAAAGGGGAGAATTCACGGACGGTGTTCCGGCCGCGGGTACCGGGAACGGACGGATCTCCCGCCCCCGTACGGAGGGCCGGGGGAGGACTGTACGCCGGGCGGCCGGGCACCGGGGAGTGTCCAAGTGAGGACCGTTCCCGCGCGCGGCGGGCAGGCGTGCCCGCTCAGCGCGGCGTCCCGGCCCTGTCCGCGTCGCCCGCCGCCCCCGACCTGCGCAGCTCGCTCGGCGGAACGCCGTAGAGAGCGCGGAACGCCCGGGTGAAGTCGGCCGGGCGGCAGAAACCCCAGCGGGCGGCGACCGCGTGGATCGGAAGGGCGCGCAGAGCCGGGTCGGTCAGGTCGCGCCGCGCGTACGCGAGCCGCTGGTCCCGGATGTACGCGCCCACGCCGAGGCCCTCGGACTGGAAGAGGCGGTACAGGTGACTGCGCGAGATGTGGTGGGCCGCGGCGATCTGGGCGGGCGTCAGCTCCGGATCCCCCAGATGACGGCGGACGAACGCCTTGATGCGCAGGACCAGGGTCCGGTCGTGGGTCTCCGGGGGCATCAGGAGGTCGGCGTCCAGCATGTGCGCGAAGACCGCGGTCACCAGATCGGCGACGACCGTTCCCAGCAGTGAGGCGTTCTGCGCCTGGAACGAGGCGGTGTCCGAGGCGAACTGCGAGAGGAACTGCGACAGGAGCGCGCCGACGCCCTCCCGGCCCGATACGGGGCGCCCGACCGCCTGATCGGCCCGCCGCGCGGGGAGAGCCACCAGCGCTCGGGGAATCTCCACGCCGACCATGGTGACCGGGGCTGATCCGGTACGTATCTTGTACGACCGCGATGAACTGTTGATGTGGATGTCGCTGTTCCGGTACGTGGCCTCCCGCCCGTCCCAGGTCGCGCCGGCCGCCCCCTGCACGAGCAGGGAGAGGTGGTAGAGCTCGGGATCGGAGCGGCGCACGAGCTTCGGTGTCCGGTGGAAGACCAGGGAATCGAAGGTGGCCGGCCACACCACCACCTCGCCGAGCGCGATCACCCGCTGGTGCGCGTGGTAGTCCGCCGTGTGGTCACTGGACAGATCCAGGGGAGCGTGCGTCCGTCCCATGCGCTCTGTCCATGCCTCGAAGCGGTCCTCCGCGGGCAGATCCATGGTGTCGAACACCGACTCGTGCAACATCGCGGCAGTCAATCACAGGGCACGCACCGGCTCACCGCCGCGCGGAGCGGCCACCGGGGGCGCGCAAGGGCCCGGCGGTGCAGGACCTGTCGCAGCGAGGTGAACAAAAGCCGATGAGTCCGCCCTGACCCCCTGGGATCCCGGGAGACATGAGAGGGTCGGGCGGGTGAGCGAGACACCACCCAAGACCCTGCAATACCGCATGGACGGTCCGGAGGACGCCCCCGTCCTGATCCTCGGACCCTCTCTCGGAACCACCTGGCACATGTGGGACCGCCAGGTGCCCGAGCTGGCCCGCCAGTGGCGGGTGTTCCGCTTCGACCTGCCCGGACACGGCGGCGCGCCCGCGCACCCCGCCACCAGCGTCCCCGAGCTGGCCCAGCGGCTGCTGGCCACCCTCGACGGCCTCGGCATCCAGCGCTTCGGCTATGTGGGCTGCTCCATCGCCGGGGCGGTCGGCGCGGAGCTGGCGCTGCGCAGGCCCGACCGGATCGCCTCGCTCGCGCTGGTCGCGGCCTCGCCCCGGTTCGGCACGGCCGACGAGTTCCGCCAGCGCGGGGTGATCGTCCGCGCCAACGGGCTCGACCCGATGGCGCGCACCGCGCCCGAGCGCTGGTTCACCCCCGGCTTCGCCGCCGCGCAGCCCGCCATCGTCGAGTGGGCCGTCCAGATGGTCCGTACGACCGACCCCGGCTGCTACATCGCCGCCTGCGAGGCGCTGGCCGCCTTCGACATCCGGGCCGAGCTGGGCCGTATCACCGTGCCCACCCTCGTCCTGGTCGGCGCCGAGGACCAGGTCACCGGGCCCGCCGAGGCGCGCACCCTGGTCGCGGGGATACCCGACGCGCGGCTCGCGCTGGTCCCCGGGGCCTCGCACCTGGCGCCCGTCGAGCAGCCCGCCGCCGTCACCGACCTGCTCGTGCACCACTTCGCCACCGCCTGGTACAACCCGTCCGACACCGCCACCGGCCTGACCGTGATGCCCGACCTGGGCAACCGGCCCTCGGTCTCCGCGACGGTCGGCCCGGTCGCCGAGATCGCCCCCGCCGAGCAGCCCCAGCCCGTCACCAGCGGGCGCGCCGACCCGTACGAGGCGGGGATGCTGGTCCGCAGACAGGTCCTGGGCGACGCCCACGTGGACCGCGCCATGGACGCCGCCGACGCCTTCTCCGGCGACTTCCAGGAGCTGATCACCCGCTACGCCTGGGGCGAGGTGTGGACCAGGGACGGGCTGGACCGCCGGATGCGCAGCGCGGTGACGCTCACCGCGCTCGTCGCCGGCGGACACCTGGAGGAGCTGGCCTTCCACACCCGGGCCGCGCTGCGCAACGGCCTCACCCCGGCCGAGATCAAGGAAGTGCTGATCCAGAGCGCCGTCTACTGCGGCGTCCCCGCGGCGAACTCCGCGTTCCGGGTGGCCAGGACCGTGATCCAGGAGGAGACCCGGCCCGAGGCGTAGCAGGATGGAGTGAGGACGTCCACGGGGCGACGGGGGAGCGGTGGGGACCGGCGACGGTTCCGTGCGAGAGAAGAGAGGCGGTCAGCGGTGAGGCTCACCAAGAAGACACACTCCTGTGTCCGGCTGGAGAAGGACGGGCGCACGCTCGTCATCGACCCCGGGGCGTTCACGGAGCGGGACGCGACGCGGGGGGCCGACGCCCTCCTCGTCACCCATGAGCACCCCGACCACTTCGACGAGGACCGGCTGCGGACCGCTCTGGAGGCCGATCCCGGCGTCGAGCTGTGGACGCTGCGCAGCGTCGCGGAGCGGATGTCCGCCGCCTTCCCCGGCCGGGTCCACACGGTGGGGCACGGTGACACCTTCGACGCGGCGGGCTTCGACGTCCGGGTCTACGGCGAACTGCACGCGGTGATCCACCCGGACATCCCGAGGATCACCAACGTCGGCTATCTCGTGGACGGCTCGGTCTTCCACCCCGGCGACGCGCTCACCGTCCCCGACCACCCCGTCGAGACGCTGCTGCTGCCCGTCCAGGCGCCCTGGAGCAAGATCTCCGAGGTGATCGAGTACGTACGGGAGGTCAGGCCCGTGCGCTCCTTCGACATCCACGACGCGCTCCTCACGGACCTCGCCCGGCCCGTCTACGACACGCAGATCGGCTCCCTGGGCGGCGCCGAGCACGGCAGGCTGGCCTCCGGCGCCTCCGCCGAGCTGTAGCCGCCGTACCCCGCCGTGGGCACGGCCCGTACCCCCGGGCCGTCCCCCGCGCCGGACCGCCGCGCCCCCGGCTGTCGGACCCCGCCGATAGGCTGTCACGCATGCGCATCGCCACCTGGAACGTCAATTCGATCACCGCCCGGCTGCCCCGGCTGCTGGCCTGGCTGGAGAGCAGCGGTACGGACGTGCTCTGCGTCCAGGAGACCAAGTGCGCCGAGGCGCAGTTCCCCGCCGAGCAGCTCCGCGAGGCGGGGTACGAGTCGGCGGTGAACGCGACGGGGCGGTGGAACGGGGTGGCGCTGATCTCCCGCGCCGGCCTCGCCGACGTCGTCAAGGGGCTGCCCGGCGGCCCGCAGTACGAGGGCGTGGAGGAGCCGCGCGCGATCTCCGCGACCTGCGGCCCGGTCCGGCTCTGGTCGGTCTACGTGCCCAACGGCCGCGAGGTCGGCCACGACCACTACGCGTACAAGCTGCGCTGGTTCGAGGCGCTGCGCGACGCGGTCGCGGCGGACGCGGCGGGCCCGCGCCCGTTCGCCGTCCTCGGCGACTACAACGTCGCCCCGGCGGACGAGGACGTCTGGGACCTCTCCCGCTTCGAGGGCGCCACGCACGTCACCCCGGCGGAGCGCGCCGCGCTGGCCGCGCTGCGCGAGCAGGGTCTGGCCGACGTGGTGCCCCGCCCGCTCAAGTACGACCGTCCGTACACCTACTGGGACTACCGGGAGCTGGGCTTCCCGAAGAACCGGGGCATGCGCATCGACCTGGTGTACGGGAACGAGCCGTTCACCGGCGCCGTCAAGGACAGCTACGTCGACCGTGAGGAGCGCAAGGGCAAGGGCGCCTCCGACCACGCCCCGGTCGTGGTCGACCTCGACGTCTGACACGGCGGGGCGCGCCCCGCCGGGCCGGTGGGGCGTTCCGCGCGCCGTATGGTGGACCGGCAGGGGGAGTGGCAGGCTGAGCGGTATGAATTTCTCCTTCCTGGACAACTGGCGCAAGCGGCACGACGGCGCGGACGGCACGCCGCTCGCCTCCGCCGTCGGTGAGCCGGAAGGCGTGGCCGAACTCCTCTCCGAGTGCGAGCTGCTGCGCGCCAGAGCGGGACAGCACGGCCTGGAACTGGACGACTCCCCGGCCTCGTTGGAGGCGCTCGACCAGTTGCCCCCGCGCTGGCGCGACGACCCGGAGGAGCTGCCCTGGCTGGGCAACGACGCGGGGCTCTATCTGGGTACGGTGATCGTCCGCACCGTTCCCGGCGCGTCCTGGCACATCTGGCCGGGCGGTCACCCCGTCGTACGGCTGGCGTCCGGGCGGGAGATCCAGGTGGTCGAGGCGGGCCTCGACTGGGCCGCCACCGGGGCGCCCGAGCTGTCCCAGGTCTACGCGGAGGCGGCCGAAGCCTGACCCCCACAGGCTTTCAGCAGTAAATACGGCTTATGCCCCATATGTGCGTGTCGTGCGTGAAGTCCCTTGGCGGGCTGGATAGTTTGCGCTGACCTCGACACAGCCGAGAGTGAGTGGGTGGGGCAGCGTATGGCCGGCGAACCGTTGATCGAGCTGCGTGGTGTCAACAAGTACTTCGGGCAGTTGCATGTCCTCCAGAACATCGACCTCACGGTCGACCGCGGCGAGGTCGTCGTGGTCATCGGCCCCTCGGGCTCCGGAAAGTCCACCCTCTGCCGGACGATGAACCGGCTGGAGACGATCGACTCGGGCCACATCACCGTCGACGGCAGCCCGCTGCCCGCCGAGGGCCGCGGGCTCGCCCGGCTCCGTACCGAAGTGGGCATGGTCTTCCAGTCGTTCAACCTCTTCGCGCACAAGACCGTGCTGGCCAATGTCTCCCTCGCGCAGATCAAGGTCCGCAAGCGCAAGAAGGAGGACGCCGACCGGCGCTCCCGTGAACTGCTCGACCGCGTCGGCCTCGCCGACCAGGCAGGCAAGCTGCCCGCCCAGCTCTCCGGCGGTCAGCAGCAGCGCGTCGCCATCGCCCGCGCCCTCGCCATGGACCCCAAGGCGCTCCTCTTCGACGAGCCCACCTCGGCGCTCGACCCGGAGATGATCAACGAAGTCCTCGAAGTGATGCGGCAACTCGCCGGCGAGGGCATGACCATGGTCGTCGTCACCCACGAGATGGGCTTCGCGCGCTCCGCCGCCAACCGCGTCGTCTTCATGGCCGACGGCCGCATCATCGAGGACCGCACCCCGGAGGACTTCTTCACCGCCCCCGAGAGCGACCGGGCCAAGGACTTCCTCTCCAAGATCCTCAAGCACTGACGGGGGTGCGGTTCGTGAGACACCCGCTGAACCACTCGCTGCGACACCCGCCGAACCACACGCGACAGCCGCCGGGACACCCGCTGAGACGCCCCGCGACGGCGCTCGCCGTGCTCCTGCTCGCCCTTCTCGTGGCGGCGTGCGGGAAGGCGGGCAGCCCACCCGTGAAGGGCCCCCGGGCCGACGAACTGCCCCAGTACCACGTCGACACCGGCTTCCGGCTGCCTTCCTCGCCCACCTGGGAGAAGGCCGAGCGCCGCGGCCATCTGATCGTCGGCGCCAAGGAGGACCAGCCGTACATGGGCGAGAAGGACCCCGCCACCGGCGTCTACTCCGGCTTCGACATCGAGATCGCCAAGATGATGTCGGCGTCCCTCGGCTTCGACCCGAAGACCATCCGCTTCCGCACCATCGCCTCCGCCAACCGCGAGACCGCCCTCCAGAACGGGCAGATCGACTACTACGTGGGCACCTACACCATCAACGCCAACCGCAAGAAGCTCGTCGGCTTCGCCGGCCCCTACTACATGGCCGGCCAGTCCCTCCTCGTACGGACCGACGAGCACGGCATCGAGGGGCCGCGGGACCTCGACGGCAAGCGGGTCTGCTCCGCCTCCGGCTCCACCCCGTACCAGCGCATCCAGCAGGACTACCCGCGCGTCCAGCTCGTCGGCTACGACACCTACTCGGCCTGCGTGGACAACCTGCTGACCTACCAGGTCGCCGCCGTCACCACCGACGACACCATCCTCCAGGGGTACGCCGCCAAGGTGCCCAAGGAGCTGAAGGTCGTCGGCAAGCCCTTCTCCAAGGAGCCGTACGGCATCGGCGTCCCCCGCTCCGACAACGCCCTGCGCTTCGCGCTCGACGACGCGCTCGCCGCCCACGAGCGCAACGGGGACTGGCAGAAGGCGTACGACGCGACCCTCGGCCTCTCCGGCCGCAAGGCGACCCCGCCCCCGCCCATCGACCGCTACCCGGCGAGCTGAGGCCGCGCCATGGACGTACTCACCGACAACTTCGCCCTCTACGGCGAGGGTTTCCTCGGCACGCTCGAACTGACCGTCTACGCCTCGCTGCTGGCGCTCGCCCTCGGCTTCGTCATGGCCTCCTTCCGGGTGTCGCCGGTACGCTCCCTGCGCGCGCTCGGCACCGTATGGGTCACCGTGCTGCGCAACACCCCGCTGACGCTGCTCTTCTTCGCCGTCGTCCTCGGACTGCCGCGCTTCGGACTCGTCCTGCCCTTCCAGCTCTTCGCGGTCCTCGCCCTCGGCTGCTACACCTCCGCGTTCATCTGCGAGGTGCTGCGCTCCGGCATCAACACCGTCCACAAGGGACAGGGCGAGGCGGCCCGCAGCCTCGGGATGAGCTTCGGCCAGACCCTCGGCGACGTGGTGCTGCCGCAGGCGTTCCGTACGGTCATCCCGCCCGTCGGCTCCACGCTGATCGCACTGGCCAAGAACTCCGCGATCGCCGGGGCGTTCAGCGTCACCGAACTCCTCGGCACCTACAAGGTCCTCAGCGAGAGGGGCTACAACATCGTCTGGTCGTTCGTCTGGATCGCCGTGGGCTATCTCGTCATCACCCTGGCCATCAGCGCGCTGTTCCATGTCATGGAGAAGCGCTGGGGAGTCGCCCGATGAGTGAATCGACCGCCCTCTACGACATCCCAGGGCCCCGCACCCGGCGCCGCCACCGCACCTACGGGCTGGTGGCGACCGGACTGATCGCCGCGCTCGTCGGCTGGCTGATGTATCTGCTCTTCGACACCGGCCAGTTCACCGCCGTCAAGTGGGACCCCTTCACCTACCAGGGGATCCAGGACCTGCTGCTGCGCGGTCTCGGCAACACCCTCAAGGCGTTCGGGCTCGCGGCGGTGCTCTCGCTCGCCCTCGGCGCGGTCCTCGCCTGCGGCCGGCTCTCCGACCACCGGCCGGTGCGGGTGGTGGCCACCCTGCTGGTCGAGTTCTTCCGGGCGATGCCCGTACTGGTGATGATCTTCTTCATCTTCGTGGCGCTGAAGGTGCAGGCCCTGCCCGCGCTGGTGGCGGGTCTGACGCTCTACAACGGCTCCGTGCTCGCCGAGGTCTTCCGTACCGGAGTCCACGCGGTGGAGCGCGGTCAGCGGGAGGCGGCGTACGCGCTCGGCATGCGCAAGACGCAGGTCATGACGTACGTGCTGGTGCCGCAGGCGGTCCGCGCCATGCTGCCCACGATCATCAGCCAGTTGGTGGTCGCTCTCAAGGACACATCGCTCGGTTATCTCATCACCTACGAGGAGTTCCTCCATGCCGGCAAGCTCATCGCCTCGAATCTCGACTACGATTTGCCGTTCATCCCTGTGGTGATGGTGATTTCGCCGATCTACATCGGGATGTGCATGCTGCTCTCCTGGTTCGCCCACTGGCTGGCCGGGCGTCAGCGGCACAACCCGAGAACCGAGGCCGTGGGAGCCGCCCCGGCCGCACCAGGGACGCTGCTGCCGGGCGGGCAGTAGCGCAGGGCAGTGGCCCGCCCGGCAGACAGCCGGAGATCACTTCTCGTACGGCGGCGGTACCCGGCGGAGACGACGGGCGGCCGGCGCACGGGGGGAAGGTCAGCTGTCCGCCGGTCGGGTTGTGCTCGGCCCCCGGCCGCTACTCGGCCGGCTCGGCAGCGGGCTCCGGCAGCGGGGTACGGGCCGCGCGCGTCACATCGGCCACCAGCTCCACCACATCGGGGCCGTACGCCTCCGAGTTCACCACCTTCAGCAGCAGACAGAACGAGTCCGTGCCGTACTTGCGGGTCAGCCGCTCGTGATGGCGGGCGAGATAGCGCGTGGCCGCCTGGTTGGTGATGGCCCGCTGCCCGCAGCAGAGGAAGACGGGCCGCGCGCCCTCCCCGACGGTCAGCCGCGCCAGCAGGACGTACTCGCAGACACCGGCCTCCGCGAGATAGCGCTCGGTCCCGATCCGGAAGGCGCCGCGCTCGGCCACCCGGTCGGCGTCGGTGGTCACCCGCACCCCGGGCAGCAGCGAGGTGAGATGCGCCGCCATCCGGCGATTGGTCGAGGGCCCTCCCAGGCAGAACTCCGTACGCTCCCCGAACCCCTGGCGCGCGGTGTCGTGCTGGACGATGTCGGCGTGCGCGCCGCAGTCCTTGATCAGTGCGGAGAGCTCCAGCAGGGCGGAGACGTCGTAACGGTGGACCGCGCCGTCGCTGCCCGCCTTGCGGTTGACGACCAGCAGGCACTCGGAGTTGGCGGGCAGCCCGAAGAACGCCTGCTTCCTGCGCAGCCTGCGCTGCCAGAGAGAGGTGCGGGCGAGCCAGCCGAGCGCGGCGCTGACCCCCGCGGCGACCACGCCGAGCACGATGTTGCGTATGTCGTCATTCATGGGCGCGCATCGTAGCCGCCGCACGCGCCCGTGTCAGAGAAGGTCCTGACGACGCCGGTACCCGGCGGATACGCTGCGGCCGGACAGTCACCGACTGGCCCCATCGCTGACCGGAGGTACCTGATGCGTCGCTCCACCGCGCGGAATCTCTCGCTCGTGGCCGTCACCGCCACGCTGCTCTCGGTCGCCGCCGCGGCGCCGCCCGGGGCGGCCCCGGGCCCACCCGCACAGGTGCCGCCGGTGAAGGTGCCGGTGGCGACGGGGTACGGGGGAGCGGTCGCCAGCGTCGACGCCGACGCCTCGGCGGCGGGCATCGAGGTCCTCAGGAAGGGCGGCAACGCCGTGGACGCGGCCGTCGCCACCGCCGCCGCCCTCGGCGTCACCGAGCCGTACTCCGCAGGCATCGGCGGAGGCGGCTACTTCGTCCACTACGACGCCGCGTCCCGTACGGTGCGGACCATCGACGGGCGGGAGACCGCGCCCGCCTCCGCCGACAGCTCCCTCTTCCTGGAGAACGGCAGGCCGATCCCGTTCGCGGACGCCGTGACCAGCGGACTGGGCGTCGGCACCCCCGGCACCCCGGCCACCTGGGACACCGCGCTCCGGGCCTGGGGCAGCCGGTCGCTGGGACAGGTGCTGAAGCCCGCCGAACGGCTGGCGAAGGACGGCTTCACCGTCGACGCGACCTTCCGCGCGCAGACCCAGTCGAACCAGGCCCGGTTCGCGGACTTCCCCGACACCGCGCAGCTCTTCCTGCCCGGCGGCCAACTGCCCGTCGTGGGCTCGGTCTTCAAGAACCCCGACCTGGCGCGCACCTACCGGGAACTGGGCCGCGAGGGCACCGGACTGCTCTACCGGGGCGCCCTGGGCCGCGACATCGTCCGTACGGTCCGCACACCCCCGGTCGACCCGGCGGCGGACCGCACGGTGCGCCCCGGCGATCTGACGGCGCGGGACCTCGCCACGTACCGCACCAAGCGCCAGGCACCGACCAAGGTCTCCTACCGCGGTCTCGACGTGTACGGCATGGCGCCCTCGTCCTCCGGCGGGACCAGCGTCGGTGAAGCCCTCAACATCCTTTCCCGTACGGACCTTTCGAAGGCCTCGCAGACGGCGTATCTGCACCGGTACATCGAGGCGAGCCGGATCGCCTTCGCGGACCGGGGGCGCTGGGTCGGGGACCCGGCCTTCGAGGACGTCCCCACCAAGGGGCTGCTCTCACGGCGCTTCGCGGACTCCCGCGCCTGCCTGATCAAGGACGACGCGGTCCTCAAGAGCCCCCTGGCGCCCGGCGATCCGAGCGATCCGACCCCGTGCGCCCCGGGCGGCACCGCCGCGCCGACCACCTTCGAGGGCGAGAACACCACCCATCTCACCGTCGCCGACAAGTGGGGCAACGTCGTCGCGTACACCCTGACCATCGAGTCGACGGGCGGCAGCGCGATCACCGTGCCGGGGCGGGGCTTCCTGCTCAACAACGAGCTGACCGACTTCTCCTTCGCCCCGGCCAACCCGGCCGTCCACGACCCGAACCTGCCCGGTCCCGGCAAGCGGCCGAGGTCGTCGATCTCCCCGACGATCGTCCTGGACCGGCACGACAAGCCGGTCCTCGCGGTCGGTTCGCCGGGCGGCGCCACCATCATCACCACCGTGCTCCAGACACTGACGGGCACCCTGGACCGCGGACTGCCGCTGGTCGAGGCGATCGCCGCGCCCCGCGCCAGCCAGCGCAACACGGCCGCCACGGAGCTGGAGCCGGGGCTGTGGGAGAGCCCCGTACGGCAGCGGCTGGAGGCGCTGGGGCACACGTTCACCCAGAACCCGGAGATCGGCGCGGCCACCGGGGTGCAGCGGCTGCCCGACGGCCGCTGGCTGGCGGCGGCCGAGAAGGTGCGCAGGGGAGGCGGCTCGGCGATGGTCGTCCGCCCGGCGGGCGGCTCCGCGCACTGATCGGGTCCGGTGCGGGTGGCGCCGCACGCTGATCGCGGCGGTCCGGGCGGCTCCGTACGCCGATCGCGGCCGGTCCGGGCGGCGCCGCACACCGAGCCCGGCCGGTCCGCGCCGATACCGGCCGGGGTCTTCATCGCCCCGGCCGGTCCCCTTTCACCCCGGTCCGTCCTCGCCACCGGCGCCCCATGAGTTTCAACTCGATGAGGACAAAGTGTGGACGGTTCGAGGCAGTCTTCGTACGCTGGGCGTCGCTCTCGCACGGAAGGTCCGTCCCCGGCCGCGCTGCCTCGCAGCGCACAGCAGGAGGAAGAGTGACGCCCCGCACGCACCAGAGCGCCCCCCGCCATCGCCGTACCCCCCGAAGACTCGCCGGACTGTTCCTCGCGGCCCTGCTCACCGGAGGGCTCACCGCGCCCGCCGCGCAGGCGGACGAGAAACCCTTCGGTGACCTGCCGCCCCAGGAACCCGGGGTCACCCTGCGGGTCTTCGACATCCAGTCCCCGCTGAGCAAGCTCTGCGACCTCAAGCCCGCCCAGACCCCCAACGTGGACAAGCTGCTCCCCACCGTCGACTGGTCCTCCACCGACGGCTTCGGCTTCACCGACAACTTCGTCTCGCAGATCATCGGCAACCTCCACGTCCCCTCGGACGGCACCTACGCCTTCCGTCTGATCAGCGACGACGGTTCGCGTCTGTTCCTCGGTGACAAGAAGGTCATCGACCACGACGGACTCCACGGCGCCGAACCCAAGGACGGCGAGATCGCCCTCCTCCCCGGCTACCACCCCCTGCGGATCGACCACTTCGACCGCAGTGGCGGACAGCAGGTCACGCTCCAGTGGAAACCGCCGGGCGCGGACGCCTTCACCCTCGTCCCGAACTCCGTGCTCAGCACCGACGCCGGCGTCGTACGGGTCACCGCCCCCGGCCGCAAGGAGTGCGAGGGCACGTACGACACCCCCGGCGACGGACTGCCGCTGACCTCGGTCAACCCCGGTTACACCCTCACCGACCTGCGCCCCGAGGGCTTCGAGCCGCAGGTCTCCGCGATGGACTGGCTGCCCGGCGGCCGGCTCGCCGTGACCACGTGGGGCGGCAGCGCCAAGACCGAGGGAGCGGTGTACGTCCTCGACCATGTGACCGGGAACACCGGCCCGGAGAAGGTCACGTACACGAAGATCGCCGACGGGCTGAAGGAGCCGATGGGGATCAAGTACGTCGACGGGAAGCTCTACGTCTCGGAGAAGCACCAGCTCACCGAATTCTCCGACATCAAGGGCGAGAACACGGCGGACGAGATCCGCAAGGTCGCCTCGTGGCCGTACGGCGGGAACTTCCACGAGTTCGCTTTCGGACTGCTCTACGAGGACGGCGACTTCTACCTCAACCTGTCCGTGGCCATCAACCAGGGCGGCGCGACGACCGATCCGCAGCCCGCCCCGAACCGCGGCACCACCGTCAAGGTGAACAGGAAGACGGGGAAGGTCAGTTACCTGGCCGGCGGCCTCCGCACCCCGAACGGCATCGGACGGGGGCCCGGCGGTGAGCTGTTCGTCACCGACAACCAGGGCGGCTGGCTGCCCGCCTCCAAGCTCCTCCATGTGAAGAAGGACCGGTTCTTCAACCACTACACCAATCCGGACGGCCCGTTCGACGACCGCACGGTCACCAAGCCGGTGCTCTGGCTGCCGCAGAACGAGATAGCCAACTCGCCCAGTACACCGATGCTGTTGAAGAAGGGCCCGTTCGCCGGGCAGATGCTCTTCGGCGATGTCACCTACGGCGGGATCCAGCGTGCCGACCTGGAGAAGGTGAAGGGCGAGTACCAGGGCGCGGTGTTCCGGCACACCCAGGGCCTGGAAGCCGGGATCACCCGTATCAGCACCGGACCGGACGGCGCGATCTACGCGGGCGGCCTCGGCGCCGAGGGCAACTGGGGCCAGGAGGGCAAGCTCCGCTTCGGCCTCCAGAAACTCACCCCGAACGGCAAGGTCGCCTTCGACGTCAAGACCATGCGGGCCACCCGCGACGGCTTCGAACTCACCTACACCCAGCCCCTGTCGGAGGAGACGGCGGCCCAACTCGCCGAGGGCGCCTACTCCGTCGAGCAGTGGCGGTACGTCCCCACCCCGGCGTACGGCGGCCCCAAGATCGACGAGGAGGTCCTGCCCGTCGCCGCCGCCCGGATCTCCGGCGACCGGCGCACGGTCCGGCTCACCATCCCGGGGCTGAAGACCGACCGGGTGGTGCATCTGCGCTCGCCGCGCCCGTTCGCCTCGGCCACCGGTGAGCAGCTCTGGTCCACCGAAGCCTGGTACACACTGAACGCCCGCCCCGGACCCGAGCAGCCCGTCACCTCGTACGACGCCGAGTCGGCGCGGCTGTCCGGCGGGGCGGACATCGACACCGAGCACGCCGGGTACACCGGCGGAGGCTTCGTCGACGGCTTCGGCACCCAGGGCGCCACCGCCACCTTCGAGGTCGACGTCCCCGCCAAGGGCGCCTACGACCTGGCGCTGCGCTACGCCAACGGCCCCGACCCCTTCACCGGGACCAAGACCATCGGTGTCGGTGTCAACGGCGGGGAGACACGGCAGACCGCTCTGCCCTCCACCGGCGCCTGGAACCGCTGGTCCACCACGACCGAGCGGTTCACCCTGAAGAAGGGCCGCAACACCGTCACGTACACCTACCGGCCCGGGGACACCGGCCACGTCAACCTCGACATGGTCGAGATACGCAGACCGGGTAGCCGGATCGACCTGTTCTCCGGCGGCAGTGTCTCCACCGCGTGGCAGCACACCGACGGCCGCAGTGTGGAATGGCCGCGCACCGCGGAGAACTCCATCGAGGTGTGCTGCGGCGACATCCGCACCAAGCAGTCCTTCCGCGACTTCCGGCTGCACGCCGAGTTCCGGGTGCCCAAGCTGCCGGACGAGGTCACGGGGCAGGACCGCGGCAACAGCGGCGTCTATCTCCAGGAGCGGTACGAGATCCAGATCCTGGACTCCTTCGGGGTGGAGAAACTGGCCGCGAACGAGGCGGGGGCCATCTACAACAAGAAGGCCGCCGACCTGAACGCCTCCACGGCTCCCGAGACCTGGCAGACGTACGACATCGTCTTCCGCGCCGCCCGGTTCGACGACGCCGGACGGAAGACCGAGGACGCCAGGGTCAGCGTGGAGTGGAACGGCCGCACCGTCCACGACAAGGTCGCCCTGGACGGCCCGACCGGCGCGGGTGACGCCGAATCGGCCGCGGCGGGCGCGATCCGGCTCCAGGACCACGGCAACAAGGTCCGCTTCCGCGACGTCTGGATCGAACCGCTGGACTGACGGCCGCGGACGGGACCCGCGGCCCCGGGCGCGGCGAGCCGGGGGGTTACGCCCCGCGGGCGGGGGGGGCCGCGCGGGGGGGGGGGCCGGTCGGCGCGCGCGACCGCGCGCCGGGGGGCCCGGAGGCCCGCCCCCACGCCGAGGCCCTCGGACTGGAAGAGGCGGTACAGGTGACTGCGCGAGATGTGGTGGGCCGCGGCGATCTGGGCGGGCGTCAGCTCCGGAT
>NZ_JBHZDA010000015.1:18925-44441 GCF_042755665.1 Streptomyces sp. NPDC059142 | reverse complement strand
CCGACCACCAGATCACCCACACGGTGGACGGCGGCCAGCGCGCGGACCGGATGACCGGCGACGATCGTCTCGGCGACTCTCCGCAGCTCGGCCACCGCCGCGGGGTGGCAGGCATAGCCCAGGCCGGCGCCGGCCCCGCCCCCCGCGCCGGGGCGGGGGGGGTGTCACCCCCGGGGGCGGGCCCGCCCTCCGGCGGCGGGCGCCGGCGGGGATCAGAGCGCGGTCAGGATCCGCGGGCCCTCGTCGGTGATCGCCACCGTGTGCTCCACGTGGGAGGCGCGGCTGGAGTCGAGGGTACGGACCGTCCACCCGTCGCGGGCCGTGAAGCTGCGGTCCGTGCCGCTGCCCGTCAGCATCGGCTCGATCGCCAGCACCATGCCGTGGCGCAGCCGGATGCCCCGCCCGGGGCGGCCCTCGTTCGGCACGCCCGGGTCCTCGTGCATCGCCCGGCCCACGCCGTGGCCGCCGAAGCCCGCGGGGATGCCGTACCCGGCGGCGCGGCAGACCCGGCCGATCGCGTGCGCGATGTCGCCGATCCGGTTGCCGACCCGGGCGGCGGCGATGCCCGCCTCCAGCGCCTCGTACGACGTGTCGATCAGCCGGAGGTCGTCCGGACGGGCACGGCCCACCGTGAAGCTGACCGCCGCGTCCCCGACCCAGCCGTCGAGGACGGCGCCGCAGTCGATCGACACGAGGTCGCCGTCGGTCAGCCGGTAGGAGCCGGGGATGCCGTGCACGATCATGTCGTTGACGGAGGCGCAGATGACCGCGGGGTAGGGCGTGGGCGCCCAGTCGGGGTGATAGTCGAGGAAGGGCGAGCCGGCCCCCGCCTCGCGCAGGACGGCGCGGGCGGTCTCGTCGAGCGCGCGCAGCGGGACCCCTACGGCGGCGGCCTCGCGCACGGTCGTCAGCGCTTGGGCGACGACCCGGCCGGCGTCCCGCATGGCGTCCAGGGACGCGTCGGTTTTGATCTCCACCATTCCAATAACTATACCGGTCGGTGGGGGCGCCCCGGAATCGCCCGGCCGGTATTACAATGACGGAATGGTACGGACCCCTCTCACCATCGAAGAGCGCGAGCGCGGCGAACGGCTCGGCCATCTCCTCCGCGAGGCGCGCGGCTCACGGAGCATGGTGGAGATCGCCGCGGTCGCCGGACTCTCGCCCGAGACGCTGCGCAAGATCGAGACCGGCCGTGCGCCGACCCCGGCCTTCTTCACGGTGGCCGCGCTGGCCGCGGCGCTGGGCCTGTCGATGGACCGCATCGCCGAGAGCTGCACGCCGGTACCGGTCTGACCGGACACCGGTCGGGGCGCCGCGCGCCCGTGCCCTGGACGGACGCGGCGGCCGGAGTGCGTAGGGTTGCCACGGTGACGACCCTCGACGATCTCGCCCGCTCCCGCTATGTCAGTCTCACCACCTACCGCAAGAACGGTACGGGGGTCGCCACCCCCGTCTGGCACGCGGTGGACGGGGGTGAGCTGTTCGTCTGGACCCGCTCCGACTCCTGGAAGGTCAAGCGGCTGCGGGCGGACCCCCGCGTCGTGGTGGCGGTCTGCGATGTACGGGGACGGATCGCCCCCGGCGCGCCGACCGCCGAGGGGACGGCCCGGCTGCTCGAAGGGGCGGAGCTCGACCGGGTCCTGAAGCTCATCGCCCGCAAGTACACCTGGCAGTTCTGGCTGGTCGACGTACCGGCCCGGATCGCACGGCGCGGCAAGCGCCCGCACACGGGGATCGTCGTCTCCTTCTGACGCCCCGGTTCCCCGGGTCCCCGGTTCCGCCGCCCGGTGATGAGGGCATCGCACCCTCCCCGAAAACTGTCCGTATTCGGCCCGTAACACACCTGCGGTCGAATGCCTCGGACCGGAGTGTTCTCTTCGGCACGGAGGGACGAGGCAGCGATGGCGGTGCGGCAACTCCCGGTGGAGATAGGGACGTTCGCGCGGTACTTAACGGACCTGACGGCGCTGCTCGACCCGGGCGCGGGCTGGTACGGGGTCTTCCTGCACCGCGACCCCGACGGTCTGCGGGCCTGCCTCGACGGCAGCGAGATCCCGCCCTGGGACGTGGTGGAGTCGCTGCTCCAGGACTTCGCCGCAGGGCGTGACCCGGGCACCGTCGCCGGGGAGGGCGAGCGGGCAGGCCGCCTGTACTCCGCCGCGGCGGGGGCGTACGACCGGCTCCCCGGCGGCGGCGAGGCGCTCACCGAGCGGCTGCGGCTGATGGACCGGGAACGGACGCACGCCGCGGGCCGGGCCGAGGAACTGGTCCGGCTGCTCCGTACGACACCCGAGGGCGCGCCGGGCGCGCGCCAGCTCGGCCACGACCTGGCCTGGATCCGCGACGACCTCGCCCGCGCCACCGCCCGCTGCTCCGAACTCGGCGCCAGACTGGCCACGTTGCCAGGACCGGACGCCGCCGCCCCGGCCGCCCCGCACCCCGCGCCCGCACGGGGCCGTACGCTCTGGTCCGGCCGCCGCCGTACCGGGGAGCCGGCCCCCGCGCCCGCCGCCGGTCCCACCCCCGAGCCGCCGCAGAAGAAGCGCAGGCCACGCGGCGCCCGCTTCGCCGGGATCGAGGTCGACGAGGTCGACGAGGTCCAGGAGACCGAGGAGCCGCCGCCCGCCCCCGAGCCCCCGGCGCCGCCACCCGCCGCGCCCGCCACCCCGCGCGGCGCCCGGTTCGGCGGCGCGCCCGTCGCACCCCCGCGCGAAGCGCCGCCCGCCCCCTCGCCGGAGGACCAGCGCGCCGCCGTCGAGACCGTCACCGCACTGCGCGGGCTGCGCGCCGACGGCCGCACGGGCGAGGCGCATGTCGTGCTCTGCGAGGCGGCCGGCCGCCCGCCGGAACAGCTCCCCCTGCTCGCCGCCGAACTGCACCGCGCCGGGCTCGGCGCCGACTGGGCCGAACTGCTGTGGGAGGCCGCCTTCCTGCCGCCCGAGAGGCTCGCCGCCGCGGCCCGGGCGCTCGCCGTCGCGGGCCGTGACGACGACTGCGCGCAGTTGCTGCGCCAAGGGGTCTCCCGGCCGGCCGGGGAGATCACCGACGCGGTGCTCGCGCTGGACGAGTCGGGCCGCGCGCACGAGGCACGGGCGCTGCTCAGCGCCTTCGTACAGGCGCGTGCGCCGGAGGACGCCGCGCTGCTCGCCGCGCCCGATCCGCACCGTCTCGTACCGCGGCTTCTCGCCGCGGCGCGCGCCGTGTCGGCCTCCCGTGAGCGCGATGTGGTGCATGCTCTGCGGGTGGCCGGAATCGCCACGAGCTGACCAGGAGCGGGCCCGTCGCCCGCCCTTGTCGACCGCTCGGGTGTGAAACAGACTCGACTCTGCGGGTTAACGACGATGGTCTTGCCCCCGTGTGAACCGGGGCTTACGTTCTCCTCCTACGCAATTCTACGTGCGTAGAGCTGACCGAAGCACCCGCCGAAGGAGCAGCTCGTGGCCCGAGTCGTACGCGCCGCACTCGTCCAGGCGACCTGGACGGGCGACACCGAATCCATGATCGCCAAGCATGAGGAACACGCCCGCGAGGCGGCCCGGCAGGGCGCGGAGATCATCGGATTCCAGGAAGTCTTCAACGCCCCCTACTTCTGCCAGGTGCAGGAGCCGGAGCACTACCGCTGGGCCGAGCCCGTCCCGGACGGGCCGACCGTCACCAGGATGCGCGAGCTGGCCCGGGAGACCGGAATGGTCGTGGTGGTCCCGGTCTTCGAGGTCGAGCAGTCCGGCTTCTACTACAACACCGCGGCGGTGATCGACGCCGACGGCTCGTATCTCGGCAAGTACCGCAAGCACCACATCCCGCAGGTCAAAGGGTTCTGGGAGAAGTACTACTTCAAGCCCGGGAACGCCGGCTGGCCGGTGTTCGACACCGCCGTCGGCAAGGTCGGCGTCTACATCTGCTACGACCGCCACTTCCCCGAGGGCTGGCGTCAGCTCGGCCTGAACGGCGCCGAGATCGTGTACAACCCCTCCGCCACCTCGCGCGGACTCTCCAGCTACCTGTGGCAGCTCGAACAGCCCGCCGCGGCCGTCGCCAACGAGTACTTCGTCGCCGCGATCAACCGCGTCGGCCAGGAGGAGTACGGCGACAACGACTTCTACGGCACGAGCTACTTCGTCGACCCGCGCGGCCAGTTCGTCGGCGAGCCCGCGAGCGACAAGGCCGAGGAACTGGTCGTACGCGACCTGGACCTGGCGTTGATCGACGAGGTGCGCCAGCAGTGGGCGTTCTACCGCGACCGGCGCCCCGACGCGTACGAGGGGCTGGTGCAGGCATGAGCGACCTCCACGACCGCCACCGCGCCGTCCTGCCCGACTGGCTCGCGCTCTACTACGACGAGCCGATCGAGATCAGCCACGGCGAGGGCCGCCATGTCTGGGACGCCGAGGGCAACCGCTACCTCGACTTCTTCGGCGGCATCCTCACCACCATGACCGCCCACGCGCTCCCCGAGGTCACCAAGGCGGTGACCGAGCAGGCGGGCCGGATCATCCACTCCTCCACGCTCTACCTCAACCGTCCGATGGTCGAACTCGCCGAGCGCATCGCGGCGTTGTCGGGCATCCCGGACGCCCGGGTCTTCTTCACCACCTCCGGCACCGAGGCCAACGACACGGCGCTGATGCTGGCGACCGCGTACCGCGGATCCAGCCAGATCCTCGCGATGCGCAACAGCTACCACGGCCGGTCCTTCTCCACCGTCTCCGTCACCGGCAACCGCGGCTGGTCGCCGACGGGACTCTCCCCGCTCCAGACGCTCTACGTGCACGGCGGCGTCCGCAACCGCGGGCCCTACGCGGGCCTCACCGACGAGCGGTTCATCGAGGCGTGCGTCGCCGACCTGGAGGACCTGCTCGGCCACACCCGCACCCCCGCCGCGCTGATCGCCGAACCGGTGCAGGGCGTCGGCGGGTTCACCGCCCCGCCCGACGGGCTGTACGCCGCGTTCCGCGAAGTCCTCGACCGGCACGGCATCCTGTGGATCAGCGACGAGGTGCAGACCGGCTGGGGCCGCACCGGGGAACACTTCTGGGGCTGGCAGGCACACGCCGAGAACGGCCCGCCGGACCTGCTCACCTTCGCCAAGGGCATCGGCAACGGCATGTCCATCGGCGGCGTCGTCGCCGGCGCCCCCATCATGAACTGCCTGGACGCCAACTCCATTTCGACCTTCGGCGGCAGCCCGGTCACCATGGCGGCCGGCCTCGCCAACCTCTCGTACCTCCAGGAGCACGACCTCCAGGGCAACGCCCGCCGCGTCGGCGGTCTGCTCATCGAGCGGCTGCGGGCCATCGGCGCGTGCGTCGACTCCGTACGCGAAGTGCGCGGCCGGGGGCTGATGATCGGCATCGAACTGATCAACCCCGCGACCGGCGAGGCCGCGCCGCGCACCGCCTCGGCGGTGCTCGAAGCGGCCCGCGAGGGCGGCCTGCTGATCGGCAAGGGCGGCGGCCACAACACCAGCGTGCTGCGGATCGCCCCGCCCCTCTCGCTGACCGTGGCCGAGGCCGAAGAGGGCGCCACGATCCTGGAACAGGCCCTGCGGGGCGTCTGATCCGGCGGTCCGGCCCGGCCGCGTACGCCCAGGGCCGTCCCGGTCCGGCCGCACCGTACGCGGCCGGACCGCACCCCGCCCTCTCCACGAACCGTACGAAAGGGAGCGCCACCAGCATGAGCAGCACCCGCACCCTGATCCGCGGCGGGCTCGTCGTCACCGCCGCCGACGAGACCCACGCCGATGTCCTGATCGAGGACAGCAGGATCGTCGCCCTCGCCGCGCACGGCTCCGACGCCGCCGCGGGCTGGACCGCCGGCCGTACGATCGACGCCACCGGCAAGTACGTCATCCCGGGCGGAGTCGACGCGCACACCCACATGGAGATGCCCTTCGGCGGCACCTTCGCCGCGGACACCTTCGAGACCGGCACCCGCGCCGCCGCCTGGGGCGGCACCACCACCATCGTCGACTTCGCCATCCAGTCCCCGGGGCAGTCGCTGCGCGCGGGGCTCGACGCCTGGTTCGCCAAGGCCGACGGCAACTGCGCCATCGACTACGGCTTCCACATGATCATGGCGGACGTCAACGAGAGCTCGCTCAAGGAGATGGACCTCCTCGTCCAGGAGGGCGTCACCAGCTTCAAGCTGTTCATGGCCTACCCGGGCGTCTTCTACAGCGACGACGGCCAGATCCTGCGGGCCATGCAGCGCGCCTCGCACAACGGCGGGCTCATCATGATGCACGCCGAGAACGGCATCGCCATCGACGTCCTCGTCGAACAGGCCCTGGCCGCCGGGCACACCGACCCGCGCTACCACGGCGAGGTACGGAAGGTCCTGCTGGAGGCCGAGGCCACCCACCGGGCGATCCAGCTCGCCCGGGTCGCCGACGCCCCGCTCTACGTCGTGCACGTCTCCGCCGAGGAGGCCGTCGCCGAACTCGCCGCCGCCCGCGACAAGGGGCTGCCCGTGTTCGGCGAGACCTGTCCGCAGTACCTCTTCCTCTCCACCGACAACCTGGCGGAACCGGACTTCGAGGGCGCCAAGTACGTCTGCTCCACCCCGCTGCGGCCCAAGGACCACCAGGCGGCCCTCTGGCGCGGGCTGCGCACCGACGACCTCCAGGTGGTCTCCACGGACCACTGCCCGTTCTGCTTCTCCGGGCAGAAGGAGATGGGCCGCGGCGACTTCTCCAAGATCCCCAACGGGCTGCCGGGCGTGGAGAACCGTATGGACCTGCTCCACCAGGCCGTGGTCGACGGACACATCACCCGGCGCCGCTGGATCGACATCGCGTGCGCCGCCCCGGCCCGGATGTTCGGCCTCTACCCGCGCAAGGGCACCATCGCCCCGGGCGCCGACGCCGATGTCGTCATCTACGACCCGCACACCGAGCAGACCGTCTCCGCCGAGACCCACCACATGGACGTGGACTACTCCGCGTACGAGGGCAAACGGCTCACCGGCCGGGTAGAGACGGTGCTCTCCCGAGGCGAACTCGTCATCGACCGGCGGGAGTTCACCGGCCGGGCCGGGCACGGCCAGTACACCCCCCGCTCTCTCTGCCAGTACCTCGACTGAACCAGGAGCGACAGCCATGGACTTCGGACTCGTCCTCCAGACCGACCCGCCCGCCTCCGGCGTCGTCGACCTCATGCGGCGCGCGGAGCACAACGGCTTCCGGTACGGCTGGACCTTCGACTCGGCCGTGCTCTGGCAGGAGCCGTTCGTCATCTACAGCCGGATCCTGGAGCACACCACCACCCTGACCGTGGGCCCCATGGTCACCAACCCGTCCACCCGGACCTGGGAGGTGACCGCCTCCACCTTCGCCACCCTCAACGAGATGTACGGCAACCGCACCGTGTGCGGCATCGGCCGCGGCGACTCCGCCATGCGCGTGGCCGGCCGCAAGCCCAACACCCTCGCCACGCTGGGGGAGTCGATGGGGGTCATCCGCGATCTGGCGGAGGGCCGCGAGACCACCGTCGACGGGAAGACACTGCGGCTGCCCTGGGTGCGGGACGGGAAGCTGCCGGTGTGGATGGCGGCGTACGGACCCAAGGCGCTGGCGCTCGCCGGGCAGAAGGCCGACGGCTTCATCCTCCAGCTCGCCGACCCGTTCCTCACCGAGTGGATGGTCAAGGCGGTGCGCACGGCGGCCTCCGACGCCGGACGCGACCCGGACGCGATCACCATCTGTGTCGCCGCGCCCGCCTACGTGAGCGACGACCTCGCCCACGCACGGGAGCAGTGCCGGTGGTTCGGCGGGATGGTCGGCAACCATGTCGCCGACCTCGTGTCCCGCTACGGGGAGCACTCCGGGCTCGTACCGGACGCGCTCACCGCGTACGTCAAGCAGCGCGAGGGGTACGACTACAGCCACCACGGCCGGACGGGCAACCCGTCGGCGGACTTCGTCCCCGACGAGATCGTGGACCGCTTCTGCCTGCTCGGTCCCGTGGAGGCGCACATCGAGAAGCTGAAGGCGCTGCGCGCGCTCGGCGTCGACCAGTTCGCCCTCTACGACATGCACGACGCGAAGGAGGCGACGATCGACGCGTACGGCGCCGAGATCATCCCGGCGTTCCGGGACTGACCCGGGTCCTGGCTTCGGGACCCCCGTAACGCGCAGCCCGCACGGCCTCGTTCGACGTCCCCGTCACGCCCGCCCTCGAACGAAGGGTCCCGCCGTCATGACCGCGACCGTACCGCTCCCACCCTCCGCCGACGGACCGACGACCGATCCCGGGGGCCGCGTCGAGCTGCCGCCCGGCACGGTTCCCGAGGACAGCCGCTTCGCCAACGCCGATCTGCTGCCCGTCCCGGTGGCGCGGCGGAACTGGACCACGTACAACTTCGCCGCGCTCTGGGTCGGCATGGCGCACAACATCCCGTCCTGGCTGCTGGCGTCCGGCCTGGTCACCCTGGGCATGGACTGGAAGCAGGCGGTCCTCACGATCGCGCTGGCCAATGTGATCGTGCTGCTGCCGATGCTGCTGACCGGGCACGCCGGGCCGAAGTACGGCATCCCCTTCCCGGTGCTCGCCCGCGCCTCGTTCGGGCTGCGCGGGGCCAATCTGCCCGCGCTGATACGGGCCGCCGTGGCCTGCGCGTGGTTCGGGATCCAGACCTGGATCGGCGGGCAGGGCATCTTCGTACTGCTCGGCAAGGTCTTCGGCGGCTGGACGGAGGCGGCGCGGATCGGCGGCCAGCCCTGGACGCTCTGGCTCTGCTTCCTGCTCTTCTGGGCGCTCGAACTCGCCATCATCCACCGGGGGATGGACACCCTGCGGCGGTTCGAGAACTGGGCCGCCCCCTTCGTGATCGTCGGCGCGCTGGTCCTGCTGGTCTGGATCACCGTCAAGGCGGGCGGCGTGGGGCCGCTGCTCGACCAGCCGTCCGCCCTGGGCTGGGGCGCGGAGTTCTGGCCCGTCTTCTTCCCCTCGCTCATGGGGATGATCGCCTTCTGGGCCACCCTGTCGCTGAACATCCCCGACTTCACCCGCTTCGGCGCGGGCCAGCGCGCCCAGATCCGCGGCCAGGCGCTCGGTCTGCCCACCACCATGACGCTCTTCGCGCTGCTCTCGGTCTTCGTCACCTCCGGATCGCAGGCGGTGTACGGCGTCGCGGTCTGGGACCCGGTCGAGCTGGCGGCGAAGACGGACAACGTCTTCGGACTGGTGTTCGCGCTGGTGACCGTCCTGGTCGCGACGGTCTCGGTGAACATCGCGGCCAATGTCGTCTCGCCCGCCTACGACCTCGCCAACCTCGCCCCGAAACTCATCAACTTCCGTACGGGCGCACTGATCACCGGGGTCATCGGCGTCCTCATCATGCCGTGGAAACTCACCGCCACGCCCGAGCTGTACATCTTCACCTGGCTCGGTCTGGTCGGCGGACTGCTCGGTGCGGTCGCGGGCATCCTGATCGCCGACTACTGGATCGTCCGGCGCACCGTGCTGGACCTCGCCGCCCTCTACCGGCCGGGCGGACCGTACTGGTACACGCGCGGCTGGAACCCGCGGGCCGTGGTCGCCTTCGCCGTCGGCGGGGTGCTGGCGGTGGGCGGCTCCCACTCCGCGCCCGGGAAGGGCCCCTTCCCCGAGGACGGGCTGATCCCCCTCCTGCGGCCGCTCGCGGACTACGGCTGGGCGGTGGGGCTGGCCGCCTCGCTGGCCGTGTATCTGCTCCTGACCCTGCCGTCCGGGCGCCGGAGCGCGAAGATGGTCACGTACGAGTGACCAACGCCCCCGCCGGGCCGGCCGCACACGCCGGCCCGCGGAGGCCGGTGTGAAAGTGGTGCGGGTGTGAAGCTGACGATTCTCGGCGGCGGCGGGTTCCGGGTCCCCCTGGTGTACGGGGCCCTCCTCGGCGACCACGCGGAGGGACGGGTCACCGAGGTCACCCTCCACGACCTGGACGCCGCCCGGCTCGGCGCCATCGCCCGGGTCCTCGCCGAACAGGCCGCCGCCGTCCCCGACGCGCCCACGGTGACCGCCACGACCGACCTGGACGAGGCGCTGCGCGGCGCCGACTTCGTCTTCTCCGCGATCCGTGTCGGCGGGCTCGAAGGGCGCGCGGCGGACGAGCGGGTCGCGCTGGCCGAGGGCGTCCTCGGGCAGGAGACGGTGGGCGCGGGCGGCATCGCGTACGGGCTGCGCACCGTGCCCGTCGCCGTCGACATCGCCCGGCGGGTGGCGCGCCTGGCACCGGACGCCTGGGTCATCAACTTCACCAACCCGGCGGGACTGGTCACCGAGGCCATGTCCCGCCACCTCGGCGACCGGGTCATCGGCATCTGCGACTCGCCCGTCGGCCTCGGGCGCCGGGTCGCGCGGGTGCTCGGCGCCGACCCCGACCGGGCGTGGATCGACTACGTCGGCCTCAACCACCTCGGCTGGCTGCGCGGACTGCGCGTCGACGGCCGCGACGAACTGCCCCGGCTGCTCGCCGACCCCGACGCCCTCGGCTCGTTCGAGGAGGGCAAGCTCTTCGGCGCGGACTGGCTCCGCTCGCTCGGTGCCATTCCCAACGAGTACCTGCACTACTACTACTTCAACCGCGAGGCCGTCCTCGCCTACCAGCAGGCCGAGCAGACCCGCGGCGCCTACCTCCGGGACCAGCAGGCCCGCTTCTACGAGAAGCTGGCCCGCCCCGGCGCCCCCGCGCTGTCCGCCTGGGACCGGACCCGGGCCGAGCGCGAGGCCACGTACATGGCGGAGAACCGCGAGGCCGCGGGGGCCGGCGAGCGGGACGACGACGACCTGGAGTCCGGCGGCTACGAGCAGGTCGCGCTCGCGCTGATGCGGGCCGTCGCCCGGGACGAGCGCGCCACGCTCATCCTCAACGTCCGCAACCGCTCCACACTGGCCGCGCTCGACGCCGACGCCGTCATCGAGGTGCCCTGCCTCGTGGACGGCAACGGCGCGCACCCCGTCACCGTCGCCCCGCTGCCGCACCACGCCACCGGGCTGGTCTGTGCCGTCAAGGCGGTCGAGCGGGAAGTGCTGGCCGCCGCGGAGAGCGGTTCGCGCGCCTCGGCGGTCGCCGCCTTCGCGCTGCACCCGCTGGTGGACTCGGTCTCCGTCGCCCGCCGGCTGCTGGACGGCTACCGGGCCGTCCACCCCGGTCTGGCCTATCTCGACCGCCCGTGACCGGCGGCCCGGCCGTCCGCCGGGCCACCGCCTCCGTCCCGCTCAGGAACCGCCCCCTCCCGAAGGAGACAGCGCATGGCTCTCGCCCCCTTCCATCTCGCCGTCCCGGTCGACGACATCGAGGCCGCCCGGAGCTTCTACGGCGGTGTGCTCGGCTTCGCCGAGGGCCGGTCGGACACCCGGTGGATCGACTGGAACTTCGGCGGCCACCAGGTCGTCACCCACCAGGTCGGCGACGGCCCCTCGGGGACGCCCCGGGACGGCGTCGCCGGCACCAACCCCGTCGACGGGCACGAGGTGCCGGTGCCGCACTTCGGACTCGTCCTGCCCGTACCGGAGTTCAAGGAGCTGGCGGCCCGGATGACCGCCGCGGGAACCGACTTCGTGATCGAGCCCCATGTCCGCTTCGAGGGCGAGCCCGGCGAGCAGTGGACGATGTTCTTCCTCGACCCGGCGGGAAACGCCCTGGAGTTCAAGGCGTTCGCGGACCTCGGACAGCTCTTCACGGCCTGACGGACACCCCACCCCGGTAAGGCGATCCGACGAACAGATCACCTGTGCTCGCGACTCCCTATCCGGGTGAGGTTTCCGCTCCGCTCTGGCGGTCGCACCGCCCGGCATGCAATCAAGGAGGTAACGCCCAAAAGGGAAAGAGGATGACGATGTCCGCACTTCGCATCAAGAGCCGCCTCGCCGCCGCACTCGCGGTGTGCACGCTCGCCGGTTCCGCCGCCCTCGCGGCCACCCCGGCGACGGCCACCCCGGCGCCCCCGGCCGCGTCCCCCGCGTCCCAGCAGCAGGGGCCCGCCGCGGCGCCCGCGCCCACCGCCGAGCCGAAGGGGCGGGTCGTCTCGCGGCTCACCCTGTCCATCCGGGAGCGGCCGACCACGAACTCCGGATACCTGGGAGGTCTCCGGCCGGGCACGGTCGTCGCCCTGTCCTGCAAGGTCGTCGGTCAGAACGTGGACGGCAACGACCTCTGGTACCTCCTCGGCGGCGGACGCCCCGGCTATGTCGCGGCCCGCTACGTCGAGAACCTGTCGCCGGTGCCGTACTGCCGCTGACCCCGGCGCACGACCCCTGACCGCGCCGCCGCGCCCGCGCGCCGTGCGGGCCCGCTCCTCCCAGGCCGCCACCCGGAATCCGGGTGGCGGCCTGACGCATGTCCCGGCGCGTGTCCCGGCGCGTGTACGGAGAGCCGAACGCCCCTCGGTGATTCATCCCAACTCTTCCCTGGTTCACGGCTCAATAACGCTGCTGTGAGGGGAGAACCGATCTCTTGACACTCGATACATCCGATGTTTTGATGCGCGGAACGCCTGGCCGTCCACGCCGGGCGGTACGGGACGGGACAAGGGAGTCGCGGTGAGCCGGATCACGGGAGTGACGACGCGGGACATCCGGTTCCCGACGTCACGGGAGCGGCACGGCTCGGACGCCATGAACCCCGCGCCCGACTACTCGGCGGCGTACGTCGAGATCACCACGGACGCGCCCGACGGCCATGTCGGGACCGGATTCGTCTTCACGATCGGCCGGGGCAACGAGGTGCAGACCGCCGCCGTCGACGCGCTGCGCGACCGGCTCCTCGGCGCGGACGCCGAAGCCCTCTGCGCCGACCTGGGCGGGACCTGGCGCGCATTCGTCCACGACTCCCCGCTGCGCTGGCTCGGCCCGGAGAAGGGCGTGACACACATGGCGATCGGCGCCGTGGTCAACGCCCTGTGGGACCTGCGGGCCAAGCGCGCCGGGCTGCCGCTGTGGGAACTGCTCGCCGGACTCTCACCCGAGGAGATCGTCGACCTGGTCGACTTCCGCTACCTCACCGACGCGCTCACCCGCGACGAGGCGCTGGAACTGCTCCGCAAGGCCGAGCCGGGGCGCGAGGAGCGCCGCCGCGACCTCCTCGCCCGCGGGTTCCCCGCCTACACGACGACACCGGGGTGGCTCGGATACGACGACGAGCGGCTGGCCGCGCGCTGCCGCGAGGCGGTCGCGGACGGTTTCACGCAGATCAAGCTGAAGGTCGGCGGAGACCTCGACGACGACCTCCGGCGTCTCGCCGTCGCACGCCGGACGGTCGGCGCGGGCGTCGCGATCGCGGTCGACGCCAATCAGCGGTGGGACGTCGACGAGGCGGTGGCCTGGATCGACCGTCTCAGCCCGTTCGACCTCGCCTGGATCGAGGAGCCGACGAGCCCGGACGACATCCTCGGACACGCCGAGATCGCCCGCCGCGTCGCCCCGGTCCCCGTCGCGACCGGCGAGCACATGCCCAACCGGGTCGTCGCCAAACAGCTCATCCAGGCGCACGCGGTGTCCGTACTCCAGATCGACGCCACCCGCGTCGCGGGCGTGAACGAGAACATCGCGATCCTCCTCCTCGCCGCGAAGCACGGCGTCCGCGTCTGCCCGCACGCCGGCGGCGTCGGGCTCTGCGAAGCCGTACAGCACCTCTCGATGTTCGACCGCGTGGCGGTGTCCGGCACCGACGAGGGACGTTTCCTCGAATACGTCGACCACCTGCACGAACACTTCGTCACACCGGTCGACGTCCACGACGGACGCTACTGGCCGCCGTCGGCGCCCGGCGCGGGCGCCGACATGCTCGCCACGTCCCTGACCACCTTCTCCTACCCCGACGGCGCGGCCTGGGCGCGCCACGAGGAAGGACCCGGCTCCCCACCACCCCGGTGAAGCACCCATACACAACGAAGTGGATGTCGCAATGAAACAACGGCTTTGTGTGAGCGCGACGGCCGCGGGCGCCGCGATGGTGCTCGCGCTCACGGGATGCTCGTCCGGTACGGGCACGTCGAGTCAGTCGAAGGACAGCCTCGTCTGGTCGATGTGGATATCCGGCACGGCGGACAAGGCGGCCTGGCAGAAGGTGGCCGACGCGGTCGGCGAGAACGGCGGGGCGAAGGTCACCGTCCAGGGCTCCCCCTTCAACGACTACTGGACCAAGCTCCGTACCCAGCTCGGCACCGGCAGCGCGCCCTGCATCGTCACCGTCCAGAGCCTCCGGGCGGCCAACTACACCGATGTGCTGCGCCCCCTCGACCCGTACGCCAGGAGCGCGGGCACCGATCTGACGGCCTTCGACTCGACGGCGCTGAACGGGATGAAGGTCGGCGGCAAGCTCTACGCACTGCCGTACGACACCGGCCCGTTGATGATGTTCTACAACAAGGACCTCTTCCGGCAGGTCGGCGCGGAGACACCGGCACCGGGGTGGACGGTCGCCGAATTCGAGGCCGCCGCAGCCAAGTTCAAGGCCGCGGGGAAGACGATGTTCGCCTCGACGGTCGAGGACCTCAACCTGGAGTCGATGATCCTCGGCTACAACGGCGGCCGGGTCGTCACCTCGGAGGGGCGGCTCGACCCGGAGAACGCGAAGTTCTCGCAGGGGCTGGACTGGCTCTCCTCCCTGGTGAAGAAAGGGGAGGCGACCCAGGCGAGCGCGGACGGCTCGGCCGACGACAACGCGTTCGTCGACCAGAAGGCCGGCCTCTACGTCGACGGACCCTGGTCGCTGCTCCAGCAGAAGTCGAAGGTGAAGTTCCCGCTCGGGGTGACCACCATCCCGTCGGGCACCTCGGGACCGTCCAGCTTCTCGGCGGGCTCCGGCTTCGGCATATCGAAGCAGTGCGAGTACCCCGAGCAGGCCTACCGGGCCATCGAGACCATGACCAGCGAGAAGATCCTCACCTCGCTCGCCCAGCAGGGCAGGGCGTTCCCGGCGCGTACGGCGGCCCAGAAGGCCTGGTACGCCAACGCGGGCATCGACGGAGCCGAGTCGGTCTTCACCGTGGCACAGAAGGCCGCGACCCCGCTGCCGGGCAACAAGCAGAGCGACCAGCTCAACCAGTTGTTCGTGCAGTACGCGATCCAGGCGGTCAACGGCCAGGCGTCGGGCGCGGACACCATGAAGTCCATCGCGGGCCAGCTCGCCCAGTGAGGAGCACGGTGGTGCCGTCACCGGTCCCTCCCGGTGGCGAGGACGGAGGAGGTCGGGCGGTGAAGAACGTGGCGGACGCATCGAGAGCACCGGAGTCCTCGGAGGTTTCCACGGCCTCGAAAACAGCCAACACACCGAACACGCAGCACACACCGAACACGCCGAGAACACCGGAGTCCCCGGAGGACGAGGGGGTACGGCGCTCCTGGTGGGGAGCCGCGTTCGCCGCGCCCCACTCGATCGGGCTGGCGATCTTCACGGTGGTCCCGATCCTCGCGTCGCTCGCCGTCAGCTTCATGAGCTGGCCCCTGATCGGGGAGCGTTCGTGGCACGGACTCGGCAACTACACCCAGTTGTTCGCGGATCCGGTCTTCCGGACCGTCATTCTCAACACGGTCGGCTTCGTGGTGCTGTACGTACCGCTGAACCTGGTCGTCTCGCTCGGCCTCGCGGCCTGGCTGACCCCGCGGATCCGTCACCGGCAGATCTTCCGGGTGCTGTTCTTCATCCCGACGGTGACACCGATCGTGGCCAATGTCGTCGTATGGCGGATGCTGTACCAGCCCGACGGGCTGATCGACGCGACCCTGCGGTCGACGGTCGGGGCGCAGGCGCCGAACTTCCTCGCGGACGAGAAGTGGGCGATGTTCGCGATCGTCGCGATGAGCGTCTGGCAGGGCTTCGGCTACAACATGCTGATCTTCTCGGCGGCGCTCGACGCGGTGCCGGAGAACCTGGTCGAGGCCGCGCAACTCGACGGCGCGGGACCGTGGCAGACGTTCTGGCGCATCAAGTTCCCGGCCATCTCACCGTCGGTGTTCTTCGCGACGATGATGACGCTGATCACCTCGTTCCAGGTGTTCGCGCAACCGTTCCTGCTGACGAAGGGCGGTCCTGGCACCTCGACCGAGACGCTCGTCCAGTACATCTACAACACCGGTTTCCAGAACCAGCAGCTCGGGCTCGCCTCGGCCGGCGCCTGGGTGCTGTTCGTCATCATCCTCGGAATCACGGCCGTCCAGTTCCTCGGCCAGAAGCGTTGGGTGCACTATGGGTAGCGGTACGCGGACGATCACAGCCGTCGGAAGCGGCCCCGCCAGGAGCGGCCCCAGCAGGAGCGGCCCCGCCAGGGGCGGCCCCGTCCGCGACGCCCCGGGCTCGCGGATACGGCGGGCGACCGGATACGCCATCCTGTGCCTCATCGCCCTGCTCTTCATGGCGCCGCTCATCTACATGGTGGCGACCAGCCTCAAGCCCGACTCCGAGACCTTCTCCAACCCGCCCACCCTGTGGGGCTCCGCCGTCCAGTGGCAGAACTACGTGGACGTCTTCACGTATCTGCCGTTCGCCCGCTTCATCCTGAACGGTGTGCTCGTCGCGACCCTCGGCACCGCCGTCAACCTCGTGGTCGCGGCGCTCAGCGGCTACGCCTTCTCACGGCTGCGCTGGCGCGGCAGGAACCTCGCGTTCCTGCTCTTCCTGGTGACCCTGATGATCCCGCAGGACGTGCTCGTCATCCCCATGTACGTGATGATGCAGGGCGTCGGCTGGGTCGACACCTTCCAGGCGCTGATCCTGCCGTGGGCGTTCACGGCGCTCGGTGCCTTCCTCATCCGTCAGTTCTTCCTGACGGTGCCCCAGGAACTGGACGACGCCGCGCGCGTCGACGGCGCCGGCACCGTCCGCACCTTCCTCAGTGTGATGCTGCCGCTCGCCCGTCCGACCCTCGCGGTCCTGGCCGTCTTCACCTTCATCAGCTACTGGAACTCCTTCCTCTGGCCGCTCGTCGTCATCAACGACGTCGACGCGCACGCCACCATCCCGCTCGGCCTCCAGGCCTTCTTCGGCCAGCAGGGGAGCCAGTGGAACCTCGTCATGGCGGCTTCGGTGGTCTCCATGCTGCCCACTGTGATCATCCTGGTCCTCCTCCAGAAACACCTGGTCCGGGGGATCGTCACCAGCGGCCTCGGCGGTCGCTGACCCCCGTCCTCCCACCCCGCACGCCCGCACGGAAGGAATCCGTCCATGACTGTCCCCGCCTGGTTCACCGAGGACCGCTTCGGCATGTTCATCCACTGGGGTCTGTACTCCCTGCCCGCCCGCCACGAGTGGGTGAAGAACCGCGAGCGGATCACGGACGCCGACTACGACACCTACTTCCGCCACTTCGAGCCGGACCTCTTCGACCCCGCGGAGTGGGCGCGCGCCGCGAAGAAGGCCGGCATGCGGTACGTGGTCCTCACCACCAAGCACCACGACGGCTTCTGCCTCTGGGACTCCAAGCTCACCGACTACACGTCGATGAACACCCCCATCGGCAAGGACCTCGTCCGCGCGTTCGTGGACGCCGTACGCGCCGAGGGGCTGCGCGTCGGCTTCTACCACTCGCTCATCGACTGGCACCACCCCGACTTCACGATCGACGGCCACCACCCGCGCCGCGACGACGCGCCCGAGGAGATCGAACGGCTCAACGAGGGCCGGGACATGGACCGGTACCGGGCCTATCTGCACGGCCAGGTCGAGGAGTTGCTGACCGGGTACGGCACCATCGACTATCTCTTCTACGACTTCTCCTACAAGCAGGACGACCACCACGACGTGTGGAACGGCAAGGGCGCCGAGGAGTGGGGATCCGAGGAACTGCTCGCCCTCACCCGCCGTCTCCAGCCGGGGATCGTGGTCAACGACCGGCTCGACATCCCCGGCGACCTGGTCACCCCGGAGCAGTACCAGCCCGACCGGCCGATGGAGGTCGACGGCGTCCCCGTGGTGTGGGAGGCGTGCCAGACCCTCAACGGGAGCTGGGGGTACGACCGTGACAACGTCCAGGTGAAGAGCGTCGACCTGCTCGTCCGGATGCTCGTCGACGGCGTCTCGAACAACGGCAACATGCTGCTGAACGTCGGCCCCACCGGACGCGGCGAGTTCGACGCCACGGCGGTCACGGCGCTGGAGGGCATCGGGGAGTGGATGCGCCGCCACGAACGCTCCATCCGCGGCGCGGGCCCCGCCAACTTCCGCTCCCCCGCCGACACCCGCTACACCCGGCGCGGCAACCGCCTCTACCTCCACCTGTTCTCCTGGCCGTTCGAGCATCTGCACCTGCCGGGGCTCGGCGGCAAGGTCGCGTACGCACAGCTCCTCAACGACGCGTCGGAGATCCCGTTCCGCGAGATCGACCCCTCGGTGAAGGCCCTCACCACCGGCCTCGGCGGCCAGCCCCCCGGCACCCTGACCCTCACCCTGCCGATCATCCGACCCGACGTGGCCGTCCCCGTCGTCGAACTGTTCCTGAAGGAGGACGCCTGACCGAGGGGGGTTACGCGGCCCCGGCACCCGCGTCGAGCACCAGCGCCGAGTCGGTGTGGAGTGTGAGGCGCACCGGGGTGAAGGCGGTGGCCTCCACCGGTGGCTCCCCGGTGCCGGGGCTCCGGGCGTAGCGGGGGTGGGCGCCCCCGCTGAGCTGCCAGCGTATGCGGTGACCGGCGGCGAAACGGTGGGCGGTCGACCCCATCCTCACGGTGAGGCGTGAAGGGGCCTGGCCGGTCGTACGCAGCCGGCCCAGCCCGTCGCAGACGTTGACGGAGCGGCCTTCCGCGTCCACGTCGCACAGGCGGGTGAAGACATGGGCGTGGCCGGTGTCGGTGGCGACGCTCAGCCGCGCGAGGACCGGGCCGAGGACGTCCAGCGGCTCGGTCAGCGGAGCGCTGGTGAACGTCACGACATCGTCCCGGGCCTCCAGGACGCCGTTGTCACGGGGACCGGCGCCGGGGGAGAGCAGCGGGCCGCCGACGGACGGGGTGGGGTCGGCCGGGTCGTAGCGGAACGAGACCAGCGGCCGGGAGCCGGTGGGTTCCTGCCGGATCAGAACGCCCTCCTGAGCGGGATACCAGGAGGGGACGGTGGCCCGGTCCGGCGGCGGCCAGTCGTCGAGGTCGCGCCAGCGGTCCTCGCCGCCGACATGCACCCGCACCCGGGTGGGCCGCAGACCGGAGCGGTCGTCGCACAGATGGGCGCGCAGCCAGGCGAGGCTCTCGGCGAACACCTCGGGCCAGCCCTGCTGGAGCGCGGAGGCGTGGGTCCAGGGGCCGACGAGCAGGGAGGTCTCGGCGCCGGCCGCACGGAGCCTGCCGTACTGCTCGAAGCTCTGCTCGGCCAGTGCGTCGTGCCGGCCGGAGATCAGCCCGACGGGCACCCTCCCCGCCCGCGCCGGCTCGGTGAGCGCCGCGCCGCGCCAGTACGGGGCCTCGGCCTCCGGGTGCGCCATCACACCGTCCAGCCACGGCACTTCGCCCCCGAGGGCGGGCACGTACGCACCGCGCAGCGGCCGCGCCATGACGGCATCGCGCAGCCGGCGCCGGAGACGCAGGGTGGAGCTGAGAAAGGCCGTCATCCCCTGATGCTGGTACGTCATGCCCGCGCCGACGGCGAGTGCGGTGTCCAGGCGGAGCACACCGTCGGAGTGGAACAGGGCGTACGGATCGTGCAGGCCGAGCTGCACCACCATCGCCTTCAGCTCCGGCGGCGGCTCCAGGGCGAGGGCCCACTGCGTGTAGCCGAGGTAACTGGGGCCGACGGTCCCGAGCGTCCCGTCGAACCAGGGCTGTTCCCGCAGCCAGGCGACCGTGGCCCGGCCGTCGGCCGGTTCGTTGCGCCACAGGTCGAACCCGCCGCCCGAGCCGCCGGTGCCGCGGCAGCTCTGGAGGACGACATGGAAGCCCTGCTCGGCGAAGAGCAGGCCGTACATGGGCGACCACGGCAGCCCTCTGCCGTAGGGCGACCGAACGAGAAGCGTGGGGAAGTCGCCCTCCGCGCGCGGGAAGTAGTGGTCCGTGATCAGCGGGGTGCCGTCGGCGGCCGGCACCGCCAGACCCGGCTCCCACCCGACGGCGTACCGCCGGGCCGGAAGCCGGCGCCAGGTCGCCCTCATCATCCGTGCGGACAGCGGTGGTTCGAGGCCGGGCGTGCGTGATGTCATCGTTCCCCCTCCTTCATTTCCGTACAGTGTACGAGAATAGAGCATGCTTGGATGACGGCATCCACAAGGGCCGCTGCGACCGAGGAAGGACCACGAGGACCGTGACCCGTGACGGAGGGGGCGCGGGGGCCGTCGACCCCCAACAGCTCTGGCTGGCCCCGACCGGGCCCCGCAGAGGCCGCAGACCCGCGCACAGCCGCGAGGCGATCACCGCGGCGGCCGTCGCCCTGGCCGACGCGGAAGGGCTCGAAGCGGTCACCATGCGGAAGGTCGCGTCACAGGTCGGCGTCAGCGTCATGTCGCTCTACAGCTACGCGCCCGACAAGGGGACCCTGCTGGAGCTGATGGTCGACCAGGTCAGCGGTGAACTGACCACCGGTGGCGCGCCGGAGAGCGGCGCCGTACCGGCGCCCCCGGGCGCTCCGCCGCAGCCCCCGGGCGCCTCGCCACGGCCTCCGGGCGGGCCGGGGGCCGCGTACGCGCCGACCGGCGACTGGCGCGCCGACCTGAAGACCATCGGCCACCTCCAGCGCGCCCTCATGCTGCGCCACCCCTGGCTGCCCGCCGCCCTCTCCACCCGCCGCACCCCCGGGCCCCACACCCTGGCCTTCGTGGAACACGCGCTCGCCGTACTGCGGCCCACGGGGCTGGACGGCGCGGCGAGGCTGGAGATCTTCGCCCAGCTCACCGCCTTCGTGGCCGCGCACGTCGGCCACGAACTCGCCCGGACCGCGGCCGCCGGCGCACCCGACCGGGTCGCGGCCGAGGCCCGTTACCTCGCCGCCGTCGCCGCCGACGGCCACCACCCGGAACTCGCCGAAGCCCTCGCGGCCCCCGGCCGCTCCCTCACTCCCGAAGCGACCTTCACCCGCTTCCTCAACCGTCTGACCGACGGCCTCGACACGGACTGACCCGGGCGGGGCGGCCGGTGTGCGGGGCGGTGAGCGGGGATCAGTGCTCCGTCGCTTCGAACCACTCCGTGCCGCCGACCAGGAACTCGTAGACGGGACGGCCCCGGCTGCCGCTGGTGCGGAACGGGTTTCCGTGGTCGTCGATCCGCGTGGTTCCCTGGCGGCCGTCGCTGGACCACTGCAATTCCACGTACCACCTCACATCGTGGGCACGGGCATGCGCGGTGATGTACAGCACCTCGGGTTCGGACCGGCTGACCTTGTAGGGGACGCCGCGCTGGCCGGCCTTCGGCACGACGGCCGGGTGGGCCGCGTCCAGGTCCGTGTCGAACGACCTCGTCTCCACGCCTCCGCCGCAGCCCGACGAGCCCAGGTACGCGTTCCAGGCAGGGGGCTCGGCCGAGTCGACCACCCGGACGTGCAGGGACTCGATGACGACCGTCGCGTCCCCGGCGCCCTGGACGGTCAGCGCCACCCGCTGGGCGCCGGCGGCGACGGCGCTGTGCGCGGCCACCCAGCCCGGCACGTCCTGGCCCATCACCGGCGGTGAGACCTCACGGGGAGGCCGGTCGATCAGGTACTTGCCCTCGCACTGCGGGTCGTCCCAGGCGTATGTGCGGGTGCTCACCCTCAGCGGGACCGCCTCGTCGTCCCGGGGGCGGCCCGGGGCGGTGCTCTGCGCCGGGGTGTGCCTGCCGCGCGGTGACGGCTCGGCGTCGGAGGTCCTGGAGGACGGGGGCGGGGGACTCGGGGACGGGGAAGTCGGTGACGGGGCGAGGCTCGTACGGGGGGAGTGGCGTGGGGAGGAGGAGACGGATGGCGCGGAGGAGGCCGCCCCCGTCTCCCTCGGCCGGCCGGTCTCCGCCAGATCCGTCCCCGCGCCCTTCGGGCCGATCGTGAGCGCCGTGGACACCGCGACGGCGACGGCGGTGCCCGCGGCGATCAGGGCCCACCGCCCACGGGCCGTCCGCAGGAGCGTCGGCGTCCGGCGCGCGGGGACCGCGTCCTCCGGCGACGGCTCCGTGACGGAGGCGGGAGCGTCCCCGGGCTTCCCCAGGGACACGGGAGCGTCCCCGGGCTTCCCCATGGACACGGGTGCGGCCGAGGCGTCCCGTACGGACTCCGAACGCGCGGAGGGTGGTACCGGGGCCGGGCCGGGGGTGGTTGGTCCGGCCCCGTCCGTGGCGGCCGGTTCCGGGTCCGCCGCCGCCCGCCGGGCGCGCTCCCGTGCCGCGTCCGCGAGGGTCCAGCGCCGGTGCAGCTCGACCACCTCCTCGGGGGTCGCCCTGCACACCCGGGCGAAGCGGGACAGGGCCGCGTTGTCGGCCGGGACTCCTTCCCCCTTGCAGTACCGGTGCAGCGTCGAGGTGCTCATGTGAGCCCGCCGCGCCAGAGCCTCGTAACTCAGCCCGGACCGCTCCTTCAACTCGCGCAGCAGCGCGGCGAAATCAGCGATCTCCTCAGCCGGCCTCACCCTTGCTCCATTCCGTACGGCATCCCACGAAGGTCAAGTCGTCCCTGGTCAGGGCCGGTCGGGGCATCCCGATATCCCAAAATCTCCGAGGGTACGGAAGATGGGACGCCGTAGGGCGCAGGCTTGGTTTCATCCAGGCACGGTGCCGGTCCGGTCATCGGCCCGCTCGGCTCCGCTTTCCCGCCCCGCGCTTCGGGCGCGCCACCCGCACACGCCGTGCGGTACGGCAGGACAGGAGCGACCGACCCGCACCGTTCACCACCGGATGCACGCCTTCCCGATGTCCACAGAAAGCAGTTCACCCATGCGTATCGCCACTCGTTCCGTCTCCCGTGCGGCCGCCTCCTCCATGGTCGTCGCCGCGGCGCTCGCGTTCGTCGGACTCCAGGCCGTCGGCCAGACCGCCTCCGCCGCCACCCAGGCGGCCCCCACCGTGGTCACCTGCACCGCGGCGAACACCCAGTTGACCGTCAGCGAGGTGTCCCGCCCGGTCAACCACCTGCTGCTCAAGGCCACCAACACCGGCACCCGGCCCTGCTACGCCTACTCCGCCCCCTACCTGAGGGCCGGCGCCGACGCCCAGGCCCCGCTGTGGTGGGCCGAGGAGACCACGCCGCAGGCCGTGGTGACGCTGGAGCCCGGCGAGTCCGCGTACGCGGGCATCACCACGTCCTCCCCCGAGGGTGAGGGCGGCGGCAAGGAGACGACCCTGGGCGTGATCTTCTCCGACAGGAAGGGCGACGCGACCGGCACGGAGAAGACCCTGAAGCTCCCGAACGGCGGTGTCTTCTTCAACAGCTCCGCCCAGGTCACGTACTGGCAGAACAACGCGGCGGACGCCCTCGTCTGGTAGCCGTCGTCCCACGAAGACTCCTGGCGTCCCACGGCGTCCCACGGCGTCCCACGGCGCGACCGTCGTGGGGGGCGGGGGGCCCGCGCGCACCCCAGCAGGGGGGGGGGGGCGGGGGGGCTCGGGGAGCGGGCCGCCCGGGCGCCCGCGCGGGGGGGGGGGGGGGGCCCGGCCGGTGGCGTACCCGCGTGTGTCAGCGGGTGGCGGGCTCAGAACTGGTCGTAGTTGAAGTACTCGTCGAACTGCGGGGCCCAGACCTCCGGCCCCGGGGTGGTGTCGCTGCCGCAGGCGCCCAGCACGGTCTGGGACCGCCGTCCCGTGTCCCGCGCGCACTGCCCCGTGCTCGCCTCGACGATCTCCCAGCGGTTCGTCTGCTCCGGGGTGCCACGGTGGTTCCAGGTGAAGGTGGAACAGCTCGAACCGGTGGTCAGGATGACCGGGGCGCCGGGTGTGGGGCTGCCGCCCTGCACGCCGAGGCAGTAGCTGCCGAAAGCGCCGATCGTGAAGTTGCCGTTGCCGAGGCTCTGGAAGTGGAAGCGCTGGTGCAGCGCTTTCTTGCAGTCGAAGGTCTGGACGACGGTTCCGGACTTCGGACGGCCGCCACCGCGCAGGTCGAGGCACTTGCCGCTGCCCGCGGCGCGTACTTCGTAGACGGCCGCGCTGCGGAAGCTTGTCGTGTACCGGATGCCGGGGTTCTCGGCGGCGTGCGCCGAAGCCGGTACGAGCAGGGCCAACAGTCCCATCAGGGCGGCCACCACACCGTTCCTGCGGAGCCGGCTTGACTTTCGAGCCACGCGTTTTCTCCTGTTCCTGTCCCATGAAGGCGATGACGCGTGGAAGATACCGTAATTCCGTAATTCTCCGAATGCCCCTGCCTGTCCTCTTGGTTGCGTGTCTGTCCGCTCTCGCGGAGAGAGCCCGTGTCGCGCTCCGCCCTACGGGTGAACCGACGGTTTCGCACAGTTGAACCTTTACCGCCGGGAGGGGTTGGAGCGGCGACAGCGCAACCTGTGCGGGGGCCGGAGTGATCTCCTCGGCAGAGCCATGTCAGTCGTCCCGAGGAGCCACCTGGTGTCGAGCGTCCAGTCCGCCGAGCGTCCCGTCCCGGCGAGCGGCGGATCCGCGCCGCCCCCGGGCCACGCTCCGCGGCTCGACATCCAGGGGCTGCGCGCGGTGGCCGTCGGCCTGGTGGTGCTCTCCCACGCCGGAGTGGCCCAGGTCAGCGGCGGATACATCGGTGTCGACGTCTTCTTCGTGATCTCCGGCTTCCTCATCACCTCGCTGCTGCTGCGCGAACTCGCCACCACCGGCCGGGTGTCCGTCCGGTCCTTCTACGCCCGCCGGGCGCTGCGGCTGCTTCCCGTGTCGTCCCTGGTCATCGCCGTCACACTGGGCGGGGCCTGGCTGTTCCTGTCGAAGGCGCGGCTCGCGGAGTACGCGGGCGACGCCCTCGCCAGCGCCCTGTACGCGGTCAACTTCCGGCTGGCGGCGTCCGGTACGGACTATCTCGCCCAGAACGGCCCGCCCTCGCCCCTCCAGCACTTCTGGTCGCTCGCCGTGGAGGAGCAGTTCTATCTGGTGTGGCCGCTGCTCCTGCTGCTCACCTGGCGGATCACCCGCGGCCGGCGCCGGCTGGCCGCGGTACCGCTCGGGGTGGTGTGCCTGGGCTCGTTCGCGGCGGGCGTCCTCCTGACGGACTCCTCGGCACCCTGGGCGTACTTCGCCTCCTTCACCCGGGCCTGGGAGCTGGGCGCGGGCGCGCTCCTGGCGCTGGGCGCCGGCCGGCTGGAGCGGCTGCCCGCCGCGCTCGCGGCCCCGCTGACCTGGCTCGGCCTGGGCTGCGTCACCCTGGCGGCGCTCTCGTACGACGACACGACGCCCTTCCCCGGCCACCACGCCCTCCTGCCGGTCGCCGGTACCGTGCTCGTCCTGGCCGGGGGCTGCGCGCCCGCCCCGCACGGCGCGGGGTGGCTGCTGGGGCGGCGACCGCTGGTGTGGCTCGGCGGACTCTCGTACGGCTGGTACCTGTGGCACTGGCCGCTGCTGGTCATCGTCCCCGGGGGGGCGGGGCCGGGCCCGCCGGGGGGGGGCGGGGGGCCCCGGCGGTCCGTGGCACGGGGGCCGACCCTGCCGGGGCCCCTGGACCACCTTCACGGGCCCTGACGGCCCTCCGCAGCGGC
>NZ_JBHZDA010000015.1:0-18915 GCF_042755665.1 Streptomyces sp. NPDC059142 | reverse complement strand
CGCGCCCCCCCCCGCGCGGGGGGGCCCGGGGTGCGGGTGCCCGCCGACCCCCCGCGCGGGCCCGGGGGGGCGCGGCCCGCCGCCCGCGACGGCCGGAGTGCCGCTCGCCCTCGGGCTGTCCGCGGTGGCGCTGGGCCTGGCGTGGCTGACCCTGCGCCTCGTCGAGAACCCGGTCCGCTTCCACCGGGCCTTCCGCAGGCGCCCCCGCCGCGCCCTGGTGTTCGGGGCCGCGCTGTCGGTCGGCGCCTCGGCCCTGTCGTTCACGGCGACCGCGGTCCCGCCGACGATCGAGACCGGCGCCCCCGCGCCCGCCCTGGCGCGGACCCTCGCCGACGCACCGGCCCCGCGGGCACGTCTCACCGAGCTCCTGGCGTCGTCCCCCACCGCCCTGCCGGTCAACCTCCTCCCGCCCCTGCCGCAGGTGCGGTCCTCCCGCTCCGCGGTCTACCGGGACGGCTGCCACGCCGACTACGCGGCCACCGGCACCCGGCCCTGCGTCTACGGCGACCGGACGTCGTCCCGTACGGTCGTGCTCTTCGGCGACTCCCACGCGGCCCAGTGGTTCCCCGCCCTGCAACGGCTCGCCACCACCCGCGGCTGGAAGCTGGTCTCGCTGACGAAGGCCTCCTGCAAGGTCGCCGACGTGACCATCGTCAGCGGCCACCAGCCGTACACCGCCTGCGACACCTGGCGCTCCCACGCCCTGGCGAGAATCAGGACGCTCCGCCCTGCCCTGGTCGTCGTCTCCTCCTCGGACGCCGGGGACCCGGCCCGCCCCGCCGCCGACCCGCTCCGTCAGTGGACCACCGGTTTCGAGAGCACCTTCCGCGCGCTGGGGACCTCCGGCGCCCGTGTCGTCGCCCTGCTCGACACCCCGTGGCCCCAGGGCGACCCGATCGACTGCGCCGCCAGGAACTCCCTGCAACTGCGCGCCTGCGCGCGCCCTGTGCCGGACGCGATCCGCGACGCGAGCCGGCGCGGCGCCCTCCGGGCCGCCGCGGCCACCACGGGCACCACCGTCATCGACCCCACACCGTGGCTCTGCGCTCCCCGTACCGGGATCTGCCCCGTGATCGTCGCCGACACCGCCGTCTACCGCGACGACAGCCACCTCTCCGAGGCGTACGCCGAAGCGCTCGCCCCGGTTCTGGCGCCCTCGCTGGACCGCCTCGCCGGCACGCCCTGAACGCGGTCGGGGCGCCCTGAACACACCGGACGGTCCGGACGAGGGTGACCGGGTGCTCAGGACGAGTGGGGAACGTCCTGTGACTGTCGCCGCAGGGCGACGAAGGAGCGCCCTCCCGCCGTCCACCGTTCCGCCGGCGTCCAGCCGGTCGTACGGGTGTGGCGGACGAGCGCTCCGGCCCCCAGCCGCGCCCAGGTGAACACCGGCCCCGACGCGCCCGCGCCGTTGTCGACCCGCGCCTGGAACCGCTCGTCCAGGTCCTCGGTCTCGGCCCCGTCCGGCCACGCCGTCTCCACGATCAGCGAGGCGGACGGCCCGAGAACGTGTGCGGCGCGGGCGAGCAGCGCCCCGGGGTCGCCGCCGATGCCGATGTTGCCGTCGAGGAGGAGCCCGGTGTCCCAACGCCCCTCGCGCGGCAGCGGTTCGAACACCGAGCCGACCACCGCGCGCCCGCCGGTGTGGACGGTACGCGCCACGGCCGCCGGACTGACGTCGATGCCCAGGACGGTGGCGCGCCGCGCGGCCAGCGCCGTGACGATCCGGCCGGGACCGCAGCCGATGTCGAGCACCGAGCCGCGACACCGCTCCAGCACGGTCAGATCCGCCGTGTCCGGCGCCGCGCACCAGCGTTCCACCTCCAGCGGCAGCAGGCGCCCGTCGGAACGCCGCAGGAAGAGCGGGCCACGCCCGGCGCGCAGCGCCTCGGTGTACGGGTCCGCCTGCCAGGGCGCCGTGGGCCGGGCCCGTACCGCCGCGTGGCCGGTACGGGCGTGGGTCACCGTACCCCCGCGGCGGTGAGCCCGCGGTGGGCCGCGGCGAAGCGGCTGCCCGGGGCGAGGGCCGCGACCAGCTCCGCGTCGTGTGCGGTGTCCACGTCGCACAGCTCCGGCAGATCCCGTACACGGAGCCCCGCGGCGGTGAGCCGACCGCGTTGCGCCGCGCCGGTCCCGGGCACCGACATCGGGACGCCCCGCACCAGTTCGGGCTGTGGCACGGCGAGACCGAGCGCCCAGAACCCGCCGTCGGCGGCGGGCCCGAACCAGGCGTCGCACCCCCGCCAGGCGTCCGGTGCCAGGGCGGGGGCCAGCAGATCCGTGGTGAGCTGCGGGGTGTCCATGCCGACGAGCAGCGCGGGCCCGGCGCACTGCCCGAAAGCGTCGGCGAGCCGTTCGTCCAGCGTCCCCGCCGACTGCGGGACCACCTCGATGCCCGGCGGCAGCCAGGGCCCCGGGGCGCCGTCGAGCACGAGCACCCGGCGGCGGGCGGGGGCGGCCAGCACCACGGCGAGGGTGTCGGCGAGCGCCGCCTCGGCGAGGGCGGCAGCCTCCCCGGGGGTGAACAGCGGGGTCAGCCGTGTCTTGACCCGGCCCGGCAGGGGCGCCTTGGCGATCACGAGCAGCGTGGTCATCGCGGCCCTGTCGGCGCTGCCGCCGTGGCCGCCGCCCGCGGCGGTGCGGCGAGCACGCCCCGCATGTCGCGCACCGCCTGCCAGGTGCCGCGCCAGGTACCGGTCACCTTCGACTTCCCGGCCCGGGACAGATACGGGACGTCGTGTTCCGTGACCCGCCAGCCCGCGTCGGCGGCCCGTACGACCATCTCCAGGGGGTAGCCGCTGCGCCGGTCGGTGAGCCCGAGCCCGAGCAGCGCCTCACGGCGGGTGGCCCGCAGGGGCCCGAGGTCCCGCAGCGGCAGCCCCGTTCTGCGGCGCGTCATACGGGCCAGCGCGAGGTTCCCGGCCCGTGCGTGCGCCGGCCAGGCCGCGCGTCGCTCGGGGCGCCGGCGGCCCAGCACCAGATCGGCCCGGCCCGCCGCCACCTCGGCGACGAAGCCGGTCAGCAGCCGGGGGTCCAGGGACGCGTCGCAGTCGCAGAAACAGACGAACTCCGCCTCGGCGGCGAGCAGTCCGGCGTGGCAGGCGGCGCCGAACCCGCGCCGGGGCTCGTGCACCACCGTCGCGCCGAGCCCCGCCGCGATCTCCGCGGAGCCGTCGGACGAGCCGTTGTCGACCACGATCGCGCGCCAGCCCGCCGGCAGACGCTCCAGGACCCAGGGCAGGGCGAGGGCCTCGTCGAGACAGGGCAGCACGACATCGGCCGTGGCGGGGACGGCGCCCGGCGAGGGAACGCCGGACTCCGCGGGGAGGGGATGGGTCACAGGTGTCTCCGCAGGGGTTCCGTGAACGACAGAGCGGCAGGGCGCGACGAGGAGGGGCCGAAGGGGCAGGAGAGAAGAGGGGAGGGCACGACAGGACCGGCGGCCCGGGCGGTCCGGTTCAGGAGGCCGCCGCCACACTGTTCGCCGCCGCCTCGGCCCCGCGCTGCCCCGCGCGGGCGAACTCCGCCATGCCCGCGGCGAACTCCACCGCGGACCGCCAGCCCAGCTCGGTGCGCAGCCGCCGCGACGAGGCGGTGATGTGCCGGACGTCGCCGAGCCGGTACTCCCCGGTCACCACCGGCGCGGGACCGCCGTACGCGTCCGCCAGGGCCGTCGCCATCTCGCCGACCGTGCGCGGTTCCCCGCTGCCGGTGTTGAAGGCGCTCAGCACCCCGGGCTCCCGCTCCCGTACGGCCGCCAGCGCCAGCGCGTTGGCCGCCGCCACGTCGCGCACGTGGACGAAGTCCCGGCGCTGGCACCCGTCCTCGAAGACGCGGGGCGCCTCGCCGCGCGCCAGTGAGGAGCGGAAGAAGGAGGCCACGCCCGCGTACGGGGTGTCGCGGGGCATCCCCGGCCCGTACACGTTGTGGTAGCGCAGCGACACGGCCCGCCCGCCCGTCGCGCGGGCCCAGGCCGCCGCGAGGTGTTCCTGGGCGAGCTTCGTCGCCGCGTACACATTGCGCGGATCGGGCGCCGCGTCCTCGCCGATCAGCCCGGGGGCCAGCGCCGCGCCGCACTCCGGGCAGCGGGGCTCGAAGAGGCCCGCCGCCAGATCGGCCTCGGCGCGCGGCCCCGGGGCGATCCGGCCGTGCCGGGGGCAGTCGTAACGCCCCTCGCCGTACACGACCATCGAACCGGCCAGCACCAGGGCCCGTACGCCGGACTCCGCCATCGCCGCGAGCAGGGTGGCCGTGCCCAGGTCGTTGCAGCCGACATAGGCGGGCGCGTCGGCGAAGTCCTTGCCGAGCCCCACCATCGCCGCCTGGTGGCAGACCGCGTCCACACCGCGCAGCGCCTCGGTGAGGGCGGCCCCGTCCCGGACGTCCGCCTCGGTCCACTCCACACCGGGGGGACGCGGTGGTGGTACGGGATGGGCCGTGGGCAGCAGGGCGTCCAGGACCACGGGCTCGTGGCCGGCCGAGGTGAGGGCGGTGACGATGTGCGAGCCGATGAAGCCCGCGCCTCCGGTGACGAGTACGCGCATGCCGGTGACGGTATGCGGCGCGATGTCCGTCATGGCGGTTCCGCGCCGGGCGGTCGGGGCTCCGGGGACCGGCGGCCCCGAGGATCACTCCTTCGGCCCCGCCCGCCGGCCCCCGGGCCGCCGCCGCAGGCGGCTCCCGAGGTGTCCGAGGCGGCTCCCGGCGTACCGGACGCCACGGACCGCCCGCCGGGTGTCCGGGCGCCATCTGCGGATGACGAGCACCACCCCGGTGGCCGCGAACAGTACGGCCGAGATCAGCAGCCAGCGGCCCAGGAAGACATCCGTCGACAGGGCGGTGGCCCGCTCGTAGCCGGGCGAGTCGCGCAGCACCAGCGGCCAGTAGACCAGGAGGAGCAGCAGGGAGAGGAGGAAGGGGACCCGGAGCCAGTTGATGTCCTTCCAGGAACGGCGCCGCCGGCGGCCGAGGGTCCGGTGCGTCAGCCAGTCCGCCCCCGTGTACAGCGGCACCAGGACCAGGTCGTGCAGCAGGGCCCCGCCCACGAACCAGACGAGGACGGCCGGCCAGTCGTCCCGCAACAGTCCGACCAGCGCGTACCCGCACAGCGCGAAGGAGGCCAGCAGGACCACCAGATGGAGCGGGGACTCCCCGTACACCGCGCGGAAGACCTCCGCGGCGCTCCGGTGCGCGCTCGTCCCCGTCGCCTTCCTCATCCCGTCTCCCCGAAGCTCAGCCGGCGCACCCATTTGGTGTTCATCACCCCTGGCGCGCCGGGCATGATGATCCGCGCCGGGCTACCGTGGTCCGCGGACAGCGGAGCGCCGTTGACGCGCAGCGCGAGGAGCGAGCGCGGATCGCGGACCTGGTTGTCGCGGAGCGCGACCGCGCGGAAGGAGCCGTGACGCTGTACGGATTCCACGAAGACCCCGGGCGGTGCGTGCCCCAGGCCGACCAGCCCCGCCAGGTCGGCCAGCCGGACGCCCTCCCAGTGCTGGTTCTCGGTCGACCAGCCCTCGACGCAGGCGATCGGCAGTGCGGAACGGTGCTGGGGGAGCCGTGCCACCTCGGCCAGGGTGAGCGTCACCTGCCGGTCCGCGCCGCGGACCACGAGGCGCCAGTCGGCGCCGATGTCGCGGGCGGTGATGCGGGCCAGCGCGGCGGTCTTGTTGACGGGGAATCCGTTGGGGCCCGTGCCCGGCTGTCTGCCGTGCGGGGCGAGCAGGGCCGTGGTGCGCCAGGGGCCGCCGATGCTCTGGCCCACCGTCACCACGAACAGGGCCAGGGACCCCGCGCCGGTCAGTGCGAGCGCGCCGCGCCGCGAGATGGTCGGCGCCGCCGGGAAGGGCGTGACCAGCCCGGTGGCGTCCAGGGGTTCCGGGCCGGTCGCGGCCACCGGTGTCCGCAGCTCCGTCCGTGTGCTTCTGGTCCGCAGCGCCCGCACCATCCGGGGCAGGCGCAGGGCCGCATGGGCGAGGAACGCGCCGAAGAAGACCCAGGCTCCGTAGAAGTGCAGCCGGTAGAAGGAACCGGGGAACAGGTACGCGAGCTGGATGTTGAGCACCCCGGTGACGAATTCGAACAGCGCACCGCCGACCAGCAGGAGCAGCGACAGCCGGTCGAGCGCGTGGCCGAGCGACCGTACCGGAGGCACGACGAACAGCTTCGGCACCACCGACCACAACTTCGCGAGCAGGACGGGGACGAGCACGATCCCGAGCGTGACGTGGACGCCCTGGGTGACCCGGTAGAGCCAGTACGGGTCGGTCGGCCAGTCGAAGAGGTAGAAGCCCAGCAGGCCCTTGTCCGGCGTCTTGTCGTTGACGGGGGCGAGATCCGGGTTGTACGCGGCGTACGAGAGCAGGCCCGTCACGAACAGCACCGGGATGCCGACGAGCAGCAGCAGCCCGAACACCGACGTCAGCCACGGACCCCGGACCGGACTGCGCCACAGGACGCGCCGCACGGCGGTCCGGGCCCGGGAGGAGATGTTCATGGCAGGACCGTACGCCGACCCCACCGCTACTTAACGGTATGAACCATGATGAAACGCCCGCCCGGGTGATGTGTCGTGGCCTTCCGGAATCATGGGTTCCGCGCACATAACGTGACGCCGTGACCCTGCATTCGCCCCCGCTCCGCTCCCCTTCCGCCGACGCGGAACGGGCCGCGCGCTCCCCCCACCGCCTGGACCTGCTCACAGCGGCCGCGGGCCTCGCGCTGTTCGCCGCCGCGGCGGTGGCCGGCGCGGTGATCGAGCACACCACCGGCACCCTGCGCGCCCCCTGGCCGCCGTTGCTCGCCCACTGGATGCCCCACGTCGGCCCGGGGACCCCCGCCGCGCTGCTCGTCGCGGCTCTGGTCGTGCTGTACGGCCCCGCGGTGGCGGGGCGCCTGTCCTGGCCCGGGCTGATCTGGACGGTCTGGCTCTCGGCCATGGCCTGGACCTGGTCCCTCGCCCTCGTGGACGGCTGGCGGACCGGGGTCGCCGACCGGCTGACCACCCGCTACGAATATCTGCGCGGAGTGGGCCGGTTCGACGACGTGGGCGCGGCCCTGCGCGACTTCAGCACACATATCGCCGGCGGATCCCCCGAGAGCTGGCCGCCGCACATCGCCGGACACCCGCCCGGCGCCGTACTGACCTTCGTCGGTCTCGACCGGATCGGCCTCGGGGGCGGGGGATGGGCCGGGGCGTTCTGCATCGTCACCGGCGGCTCGGTGGCGGCGGCCGTCCTGGTCACCCTCCGCGCGCTCGGGGCGGAGCACACCGCGAGATCCGCCGCCCCCTTCCTCGTCCTCACCCCCGCGGCGGTCTGGGTGGGCACCTCGGCGGACGGTTACTTCGCGGCGGTCGCCGCCTGGGCCCTGGCCCTCCTCGCCGTCGCGACCGGGCGGCGCGGACGGCGCGGCGCGGCGGCCGCGCTGGGCAGCGGACTCCTCCTCGGGCTCACCCTCTACCTCTCGTACGGTCTGGCCCTCATGGCCCTCCCCGCCCTGGCGATCCTCCTGTGCGCCCGCACCGCACGCCCGGTCCCTGTCGTCCTGCTGGGCGTCACGGCGGTCGCCGCCACCTTCACCCTGCTGGGCTTCCGCTGGTGGGAGGCGTACCCGCTGCTGGTCGAGCGCTACCACCAGGGATCGGGCGGGGTACGGCCCTACGCGTACTGGGTCTGGGCCAACCTCGCCTGCGTCGTCCTCTGCGCGGGCCCCGCCGCGGTGGCGGGCACACGCCGTGCCCTGGCCCTCAAGCGCCTCACCCCCGTCGTCCTGTTGATGTGCGCCTTCCTGACGGCGCTGCTGGCAGCCGACCTCTCCGGCATGAGCAAGGCCGAGACCGAACGCATCTGGCTGCCCTTCACCCTGTGGCTGCCGATGGCCGCCGCGCTGCTCCCGGCCCGGGGCCGACGCGGATGGCTCGGCGCGCAGGCCGCACTCGCGCTGCTCACCAATCACCTGCTCCTCACCTACTGGTGACGCGGTGCAGCGAGGAAGCGGTGACCTGGGCCGGGGGGTGACTTCCGTGCAACGGTGGGGTGGCTGAGCCGCTTGAGCGGCGGTGGATACGCTTCCAGGGAGCGCGGGGAAGCACTCCGCGCCGCAGTTCCTGCTCCGTCCGTCCCCAGGGCGTACGTCTCCGAAGGCTCGCGACACATGCAACTCGGTCCGGTACGACCCGCCTCCCCGGCGACCGGGGTGCTGCGCGGGCTGCGTGCGGCGGTGCTCGCGGTGCTCTGTGTGCTGCTGCCGCTGGCCGGACACGCTCTGTCGCAGGGGCATGCGCCCCGCATGGTCATCGTGGCGGGGGTCGCCGCCGTCGCCGTTCCCGGCGCGGTGACCCTGACACGGCGTCGGTTGACCGACGCGCAGGTGCTCGGTGTCCTCACGGCCACCCAAGTCGCCTGTCACGCCGCGTACTCACTGCCGGGCGCCTGCCGGGCGGTGGCGGACGCGACCGTGACCTCCGGTGGTCCCGCCTCCGTCGTCGAGCACGGCGCGGTCGGCGGCCCGCCCGCCGGTGTGCTGCTGGCCGGGCATCTGATGACGCTGGTCATCGGCGCCAGGCTCCTGGGAGTCGCGGAGCGGCTGCTGTGGCAGAGCAGGCCGCTGCTGATGGCCGTAGGACACCTGCTGCTGTTCCTCTGGCCGGGGTCGGACGCCACCCACCGGCAGGGCCCCGAGTCCGAGATCCGGGAAAGCACCTCGCCGCTGAAGTCGGCCGTACGGGTGCGGCTGAATCCGGGCAGGGCTCCTCCGCCCCGTGGACCCGCTCCGTTCGCCCTTCACCGGCCGACGCCGGTCGGCGGTCCCTGCCTGCCCTGACGGGCGCGAGGCGGAACCCGCTCGGCTCGCCGGGTCCCACCGCCCCGGCGGCGTGACCGCCGGGGACACGGAGAGCCCACGACATGCCCGCCGTCGACCGGCGTGCCGCCCACGTGGCCGCACGCACCCTCGGCGTACCCGTACCCGTACCCGTACCCGTACCCGTACCCGTGGCCGTGGCCGTGGCAGGCGTGCTCGCCGTCGCCGCTCCGCGGGCCGGTCGTCCCCGCCCCGTCCCCACCCCCGCCGTCCCCACCCGACAGACCGAGGAATCATGAAGAAGCATCTGTACATCGCCGTGGTGATGGTGGCCTCGTTCGCCGCCGCCCTCGGCTCCTTCCTGCTGTTCTCGCCCGACGAGCCGCGGGGCTCCGTGGATGCCGAGCCCGTCGTCGAGGCCCTGCACGTACGTGAGTCGAGCCACCGCCTCACCCGACCCGAGGACTCCGAGCTGACCGTCGTGGAGTTCCTGGACTTCGAGTGCGAGGCGTGCGGGGCCGTGTACCCGGTCGTGGAGGAACTCCGCGAGAAGTACGGGGACCGCGTCACCTTCGTCGCCCGTTACTTCCCGATGCCCGGCCACCGTAACGGCGAACTCGCCGCCCGCACGGTGGAGGCGGCGGCCCGGCAGGGCAAGTTCGAGGAGATGTACGGCAAGCTCTTCACCACCCAGGCCCAGTGGGGCGAAGCCAAGGAATCGAAGCTGACCGTCTTCCGTGGCTACGCCGAGCAACTCGGTCTGGACATGGAGGAATTCGACGCGGCACTGGAGGATCCGGCGACGGCCGCACGCGTCCGGGCGGACCAGCGCGACGGGCTGGGCCTGGGCGTGCAGGGCACACCGACCTTCTTCCTCGACGGCGAACGTGTCTCCCCGTCCTCCAAGGAGGAGTTCGAAACGCTCATCGCGGACCGGCTGTCCCGGCCGTGACCGCATCCGTATCCCGATGAGAACGCCTCCCGCGCGGTACCTCACCGTCCGGGCCGGCGCGGCGACTCGCGCTTTCCCGGCGGCCGGTGGTCAGCCCCTCCCGGGGGTCCGCCGGGGCGGGGGCCAGTGCCTGTGCAGGGTGTCGATGCGGTAGTCGTGGCCGTGCCGCAGCCCGGCGCGGGTGGGAACCGCGTCCCGTACGTGGGGGTGCCCGGCCGGGAGTTCGTCGTGCAGGTGGTCGAGCCGGTCGGGGTCGGTACGCGGCCAGACGACCGTGGCGGTGACGGCGGCGGCCACGGCGGTGACGGCCAGCGCGGCGCTCGCCGCGGGCATGCCCGCGCGGGCCGCGAGCCATCCGGCGAGCGGGTAGGTGAGCAGCCAGCAGCCGTGGGAGAGGGAGAACTGCGCGGCGAAGGCGGCGGGGAGGTCGGCGTCCGTGGCGGAGCGGCGCAGCAGACGCCCGGACGGGGTGAGGACCATCGAGGAGGCCGCCCCGATCAGGGCCCACGCGGTGAGCAGCGCGGGCCAGGACCAGCGGCCGGGGGAGAGGGCCGTGCCGAGCGCGAGTGCGGCCAGGACCCCGGCCGTCGCGAAGGCGGCGGGCAGCATCAGCGCCCGGTCACGGGTCCGGTCGAGCAGCCGGGGCAGCACGAAGGCGGCTGCCATGGACCCCGCCCCGTACGCGCCCAGCGCCAGCGAGACATCCCCGACGGACCGGCCCAGGTCGTCGCGGACCAGGACGACCGTGTTGACGGTGACCATGGCGCCGCCGGCCGCGACCGTGAGGTCCAGCGCCAGCAGGGCGCGGAGCCGGGGGGTGGCGAGGAAGAGCCGGGTACCGAAGAACGCCTTCGCGTGGACGCCGCCGGTCCGTTCCACGGGCACGGGCGTGGGCAGGAGCACCGACAGTACGAGTGCGCCGGAGGACAGGAAGCCCACGGTGGTGCCCACGAACAGCCAGTTGTAGGAGATCAGGGAGAGCAGGGCGGCGGCCAGAGCCGGGCTGAAGAGGTTCTCCAGGTCGTAGGCGAGGCGTGACAGGGACAGGGCCCGGGTGTAGTCGCGCTGCCGGGGAAGGACTTCCGGGATCGTCGCCTGGAACACCGGGGTGAAGGCGGCCGAGGCGCACTGGAGCACGAGGACCAGGACATAGACCTGCCACACCTGGCTGACGAAGGGCAGGGCCAGGGCCACGGCGCCACGGATCAGATCCGCCGAGACGAGCAGCGCCCGCCGGGGTACCCGGTCGGCCACCGCGCCGACGAGGGGCGCGACACCCACGTACGCGACCATCTTGATCGCCAGCGCCGTGCCGAGCACCGCGGACGCGTCGGCCCCGGCCATGTCGTAGGCGAGCAGGCTCAGCGCCACGGTCGCCAGCCCGGTCCCCACGAGCGCGACGACCTGAGCGGTGAACAGACGCCGGTAGGTGCGGTTGCGCAGCACAGCGAGCATGCGGACACGTCCTCGGTCGACGGCAGGGCACGTGACCACCAAACTAATACACATGTGCGCACTCATGCACGCGTTGAGCGCGAAGACGCCGGACGGCCGTCCCGCCGGAAGGGATCAGTCGTGCCAGGGTTCCCCGGTGACCTGGTGATGGGCGTGGCCGATCGCCTCCACCACCAGGCGGCGCAGATGTCCGTCCGTGAGCGTGTAGACGACGTGGCGGCCGTCCTTGCGCGACCGCACCAGCTCCGCCAGCCGCAGTTTGGCCAGATGCTGGCTCACCGCGGGCCGCGCCGCCCCGCACGCGGCCGCCAGCGCGGTCACATCGGATTCACCGCGGGTCAGCAGCCACAGCAGATGCAGCCGCGTCGGATCGGAGAGCAGGGAGAAGACCGACGCGGCCGCGGTGAGTTCGCGGGCGCCGGGAGTGTGCTGATGCGCACCGTGTGCCGTTGAGGGTTCTTGGCGACCGGACATGGACACATCGTAGGCGCGCGGGCAAGGAGCGCCGTCGGCCCGCCCGCACGGTGAGGGGGCCTGCTCCGCGAAGGGGGACGGGCCGCCCCCGTAACCGTGCGTCGGGGCGCCGGGTGACATACCGGAAGCGTGTCCCGGCGTACGGGATCATGCCGCATGATGGGGCCGCCATGTCGTGCGTGCGAGGGGTCCGCGCCGCGCGCCGAGTCCCCCCGAGCCCGGTGACCGGTGCGCCGGCCGCCGCTGCCCGCGCCGGGGTGTTCAGCGTGGTGACCACGGGGCTCGCCCTCACCGGACACCACCTGGCCTCCGGACATCCGGTGCCCTGGCCGGGCGCGGGAGTCGCCCTCGCCGTGCTCCTCGTGCTGGCCGTCCCCGCCGCCCGCAGACCGGGGCCGAGACCACTGCCCACGGTGATCGTGGCCACCGGTGCCGCGCAGGCTGCCCTCCATCTCTGGCTCACACGGTCCACCGGGCACTCCGTGCGGACGCCGCATCCGACGGGCCGTCACGAGCCGCCCGGCAGCGTCCACGAGGTGTGGCACCTCGACCGTCACGGGGCGTCGATGACCGCCGCCCACATCGTGGCGGCCCTGCTCGTGGCCTGGTGCCTGCACCGGGCGGACACCGCGTGCCTGGCCCTGGGAGAGCTGGGCGGACACGTCGGCAGAGCGATCGTCGACCTTCTCGTACGGCCGGTCCCGGCCGTACCGCCCTTCGCGGTACCGCGCGTCCTGCGGCCCGCAGGGGCACGCGCGCAGCCCCCTCCCGGCAACTCCCTGGTGCTGGCGCACGCCGTGGTGCGCCGAGGTCCTCCGGCCGGACGCGTCCCCCGCCGCCCGAGCGGTACGACCTCGGGGCGCGCCCCGGCGCGCCCGCACACCGTCACCCCACAGGAGTCACCCGTGTCCCGCACCATCCGGCCGCGCACCGCGCGGCGGCTGTCCACGGTCGCCGTCCTCGCCGTAGCGGCCTCCCTCGCACTCACCGCTCCGGCCTCCGCACATGTGGAAGTCGAGGCGGAAGGCGGCGGCGCCGTCGCTCTCGCCGAGAACGTCACTCTGGCCTTCAACGCCGAATCCGAGTCGGCCACGGCGGGGATCACCAAGCTGGAGGTGGTCCTGCCCGACGGCATCGCACCGTCCGACATCAGCTACAAGGAAGGCCCCAAGGGCTGGAAGTACGCGGCCACGGAGCGGGGTTACACCGTGTCCGGCCCCGCGATCGCCGCAGGTGAGGACGGTGTGTACGCCGTGACCGTACGTCAGCTCCCGGACGCCCGGTCCTTGCCCTTCAAAACCCTCCAGACCTACGGCGACGGCCGCGTCGACCGCTGGATCGAACTGGAGGAGCCGGCGGCCGGCGGGAGCGGCAGCCTCGCGCCGGTCCTCGAACTCGACCCCCCGGCGCCCGGCGCGAAGCCGGTCGGCCCCGGCCCGACCGCCGAGCCCACCACGGCGACGCCGTCCACCCCGGCCACGAGCCCGCCGCCGAACACACCGTCGCCCACGGAGACCGGCACCACCGGCACGGCGGGCAAGGGCGACGACGGGGCGAACACCGCCCTGATCGTCACGCTCGCAGTGGCCGTCGCCGCCCTCGTCGGCGGTGGCCTGTGGTGGTTCAGGCGCCGCGCCGGCGCGAACGCCACCTGACCGGGAGCGGAGGAAGCCCGGCCTCGCCCTGACGGCGAAGCGCGTACCTGTGCCGAGGCACAGGTACGCATCTCCCGGTCCGGAGGCAGGAGAGCAGGTCGGCTCCCGGTCCTGAGGCAGGGGAGCCGGTCGCACCCCTCGCCGGGCGGCTGGGGCATGGGGCGCCGGCATCGCTCTCGATAGCCTGCTGGGGGTGCGGACGGGGGAGGGGGCCGGCCCGCACCCCCGGATCCTCCCCGGCAAGTCCGGACGAGAGCCCCCAGACGAGAGCCCCCAGGCGAGAGGCCATATGTTCACCACGCGTCCCACCCTCCAAGGCACCTTCGGCATGAAGTTGTCCAACTGGTGTTGCTGACCTGCGGGAATGCCGTCACTCGCGCCTCTGACCTGGGCGGATGAGTCTTTCACGGTCTTTCAGGACCGTGCCGTGTTATGCGGCCGATTCTCTCCACGTGCTCCCCAGCGTCGCTCCTACTCCCCAGATTCTCCCCAGGGGTGGTCTTCCCTGGAGGGTCAGGAGGATGCGAAAGACCGGCTGGCCTGCGACGTGCGCTAGGCACGGTGAGTTACTGTCAGGAACGGGGCTGTCGAGGCGCCAGCGCTCACCGGGAAGGCTGCACGCCGGGCAGCAGGGGGTTGCGGGGCGTTGTGAGTCGGTGGTCGGAGCTGCCGGGGCGGGGCGAACATCACCGGGGAATACGCGACACCTCAACATGCGCGCCCACCAGTCGAGGCCGGATCACTTGCGAAGTCGAGAACGGTACTCGCCAGGGGCCGTGCCTCGGGCACGTTTGAAGGCACGGCTGAAAGCGTGCGGAGAGCCGTATCCGACCGCGCCGGAGATCGACTCGACCGGCTCATCGGTATCGCGGAGCCGGACGGACGCCAGGTCGATGCGCCACTGCGTCACGTATGCGCCCGGCGTCTGTCCGAGGGCGGACCGGAAGCGCCTGGACAGCGTCGCCCGGGAGACGCTCGTCGCGGCGGCCAGGGTCTCCGTGGTCCAGGGGTGTCCCGGTTGGGCGTGGACACATGCCAGAGCGTCGCGCACGACCGGATCACGCATCGCTCCCAGCCATGAGCCGGACTGTTCCTGCGGGTGGCGGGCCAGCCAGGCGCGTACGAACTGGACGAGCAGAAGGTCGATGATGCTGTTGATGGCGGCGGTGGTGCCGATCTGCGGCTGTGCGAGCTCCGCAGCGAGAAGTTCGGCGGTCCTTCTGAGCTGCGCGTTCTCCCGGGCTGTGACGTGCATCGGCCGAGCGAGTGAGGTAAGCACCGGTGTGCGCACCTCCGGGTCCTGCTCGTAGTGCAGGACGATCACTTCCGTCTGTACCGGCGCCGAGCCCAGACGCAGGGCTCGACCATCGCCAAAAGCTCGGGCCGCCGCTTCACGGTCGCAGGAACCCATCGTCACGCTGGCGCCGCCGGCTATCCCGTGTGCGGTGCCCGGCGACACCAGGACGGCGTCTCCGGCCTGCACCTGAAGAGGTTTCCCGCCTGTGACGTGGAGCCACATGGTGCCGCGGGACACCACGTGCAGTGCCGCTCCTGAAGAGGAGTCCAGCCGCAGGCCCCAGGTTCCTCCGGCCTTCAGCATGATCCCGAGCGCCCCACGCGCACCCGAAACACGCAAGACCTCCGCCAGCACATCCATGGGTCCATTCTCGTCCACCACGGCGAACCGCCCACCGGCGGGCGAGGCGCATGTGTCCTCGGCCACAGCGTCAGGCCACGTCAAGAACGGCCTTTCCGTGCACCTTCCGCGCGAACAGCGCCCGGACGGCGTCGCCCACGTCCTGCCAGTCGCCTCGCAGTCCGACCGGTGCCGAGAGCCTCCCGGCGGCCATGAGGCCCAGCAGGTCCGTCAGCTCCCCGCCGGTCGGCGTCATGTCGCCGTAGGTGGCGATGCTGCGGGGTTCGCCGAAGCCGAACAAGGTCCCTGACGGGAACGTGGTTTCCTGCCCCGAGGAGTAACCGACCAGGTGGATGGTGCCGCCCTCGGCGAGGGAACTCCAGGCCTGGGCCACCAGTGGTCCGCCGACCGTGTCCAGGACGAGGTCGAACCGGTCCCCGGTCTCGGCCAAGTCGGTCAGGACCTTGTCGGCGCCGAGCTCACGGAGTCCCACGGCCCGCTCCGGCGAACCGACGAGTGCCGTCACCCGGGCGCCCGCCAGCGCCGCCAGCTGGACGGCGAAGTGCCCCACGCCCCCGCTGGCGCCGGTGATCAGAACGTTGCGCGCCAGCAGGGAACGCTTGCGCAGCACCCGGAACGAGGTGACTCCGGCGACCCCCAGCGCGGCGGCGTCGGCCAGGTCCACGCCCTCGGGGACGGTGCCGAGCGAGGCGGGGCTGACCGCCACCCGCTCCGCCCACGCGTGGGGAGCCATTCCCACTGCGACGCGCGTACCTTCGGGCGGCCCCGAGCCGTCGGATGCGGCGCGCACCACGACGCCGGCCGCGTCGTGACCGTGCACAGCGCCGGCCGGCCACTGGTCCACGTAATTCAGCTCTCCGAAGTTGAGACCGATGTGCCGTATCTCCACCAACGTCCCACCGGCGGACGGTGCGGGCTCATCGACATCGGCGAACCGGACGGGTCCGGCCTCACTGTGATCGACCACAAGGGCGCGCATAAGGGGTGTGTTTCCTTCTCTCGTGGGTGCGCCTGAACACTCGGCGCTGCAGCAGATCGAGTGCGCAAATGCCGCACTGCCGTCTTCTTGAAACCCTACGCAGGACCGGGACAGCGACCAGACCCGTGAGAATCAATCAGTTGACGATCTGCGTCAGTGCGACTCGCGGCGCGTCGAGCCCTGCACCCGTCCGGTGGATGACTCCAAGCCCCGGCCCTGTCATCGCGAAGGTGCTCGGTTACCGCGACAAGACAGTCACCCGCCTGGTCACTGAAGCCGATGGAACCTGGAGTCGATACGCCTCCGGCGGTCACACACGGTGACGCCAGGCACGGCCTCAACGAGGAATACGCGACACCGCAACATGCGAGCCCACGAGTCCCGAGGCCGGTGCCCGACCGTCTGATCGAACTCCAGCGCGTATCGAACGCGGCGCGGCGTGAGGCGGCGCGGGGTCAGACGTAGACGACGCGGACGACGGTCACCACCAGGATGTCCTGGCCGACGTAGTAGCGAATTCCCGTACCGGCGACCACGGCCTGGCGTCGGCAGGTGGCAGTCGAGATGGGCCCATTCGTCTGGGGCTGGGCTGCCCGGCCCCGGCAAGGCGGCTGCGGATGGACGCGGCCGGGCAGCACCCCCCAGTCCACCGCCCCTGCGCCCGCGCCGCGAGTTCGGATCGACCGGACGGCCTACCCGTTGAGCTCCTGGATCAGCGTGAGGGTGTCGTCCGCTCCCGTGCTGTCGTGACAGGTCCGGTGGCAGGCGCTGTCCGCACCAGGTGCTCGGGGCGGACGAGCGTCGCTCTCCTCACGGCCCGGCCGGGGCTGGCACGATGCCTGTTATGCGACCGCTGCCGATGCCGTGCCCCGCTGACCTGATCCCGGACGCCACGGGCCTCGACGCCTTCAATCAGGCGTACAAGGAGGCCAAGCGGCAGCACACGGTCTTCATCGCCGTCGAGCGGCAGGGCGGGCGATGGACTGTGAAAGCCGACGTGCTCACCGCCGCTCCCCAGCACACCGTCGACGACCCGGTGTACGAGGCGATCCGTACCGTGGTCCTGCGCCTGATCCGCGGCCATGAGATCCGCTCCGACTCGTCCGCGGGGCCGGTCTACTTCGTCCTGTACTCCGTGGAGGGCGAACAGCGGGCCCGTGAACTCGCCACCGCGCTGCACGCCGCTCTCTACGGAGACGCCGAACCACTGATCCGTGCCGTTCCCGAGGCAGCCAGCCCCTCATAGGGTCGGCACCTCCCGTGCCGAGCCCGGCGACTTCCGCGTCGGCGGCTCATGAGGTGCGCAGCTCCTTCGCGAGTCGGCTCCTGGTTGACGTCGATGCCCCACGCTTACGCGTCCCGAGCGATGGTCAAGGGCGCGCGGGGCGGCCCGGAGCGCCGGGGGTTCCGCCTCTCATCCCGGCCCGTGACCGTTTGTGCAGGTGTATTAACCACGAGCGTTGTTGACGGTCGGCGATGAGCTATGTCGAGTCCTACGGCACCGGCCTCAAGAACCGAGATCCACGCTGTCGCAGTCTGGTCGCGTCGGCCTACCCGCTGGCTGGACCGCCGCTCGCCGCGGGGTGCCGCTCAAGGTTCAGCGAGCGCAGCAGCTGGGTGACGTCGTCGTCGTACAGCTTGTCCAGGTGGGTGGTGCGGGCATGGAGGTGTCCGTGGACCTCCAGGCTGATCAGACCGTGCAGGTGGCCCCAGATACGCAGAGTCAGGGCGACGCCGGCGGGCGGGAGATCGGGAAAGGCCGGACGGACCTGGTCGAGGAGACCGGGGTCGAAGTCGGACCAGTGGAAGTCGCTGTCGGCGTACAGGTGCTCGGCGTGGGGCCAGGCGGCGGCGGCCAGGGCGAGCAGGCCGGTGCAAAAGCGCAGTTCGGCCTGCGGGGCGGCGCCGCCCTCGGGGGGCTGGTAGCCGGGTACCGCGTCGCCGTAGATGAGGCGGAAGCCTTCGGGGTTGGCCAGCGCCCAGGTCCGCAGGGCGTGGGCCCAGGCCCTGATCCGGCCACCGGTGTCCAGGCCGGTCGCCTGGACGGGGACGTCGACGGTGTCGGCGAGTGCGGTGTAGACGTCGTCGATGAGGGCGGTGACCAGGTCGTCGCGGGTGGCGAAGTAGCCGTAGAGGGCATTGGGGGTCATGCCGATCCGGCGGGCGATGGCCCGCAGGGTGATGGCACCCGGTCCGCCGGTGGCCATCAGTTCCAGCGCCACGCTCTTGATCTCGGCCGTTGTCTCGGTGCGCAGCCGTTCGCGCCGCCCCATGGTCGCCATCCCGCAACTTTACAGCGTCACCGTACTGCCTGCCGTTCAGAAACTTCACGCCGTATAGTTACTGCACGACGTCCACTCTTGAGGGGTGGACAGCTCAGTTCAGCGATCAGGAGAAGAAGCATGTCTGCATCCGCGCAGCTCACCCTTGTCATCGGGGGCGCCGGCACGACCGGTCGCCGTGTCGTCGACCGGCTCACCGCCCTCGGCCGCCCGGTCCGTGTCGGCTCCCGCTCCGGCCACCCTCCGTTCGTCTGGGAGGACCCGGCGACCTGGAAGCCCGCCCTGGTGGGGATCGACCGCGTCTACATCGTCCACCCCGACCCGTTCCACCCGGACTACGCCGAGCAGATCGGTGCCCTTGCCCGGGCCGCGGCCGACTGCGGGACGCGGCGCCTGGTCCTGCTGTCGGGCCGGGGGCACAGCGTTTCCCAGGACAGCGAGGAGAACATCAAGGTCCCCGGTGTGGAATGGACCGTGGTGCGCGCGGGCTGGTTCAACCAGAACTTCAGCGAGGCGTTCTTCCTCGATGCCATCCGTGCCGGAGAGCTCGCCCTGCCGGCCGGTGACTGGACCGAGGGCTTCGTCGACGCCGACGACATCGCCGATGTGGCGGTCGCCGCCCTCACCGAAGACCGCCACCACGGCAAGACCTACGAGCT
>NZ_JBHZDA010000014.1:86388-109629 GCF_042755665.1 Streptomyces sp. NPDC059142 | reverse complement strand
CTGAGCGGGGGCCCCCCCCACCCGTGGCCGCCGAGGCGTCAGGACACCGCCGGCGGGGACGAGGACGGCACGGGTGACGGTCCGGGCGACGACGGTACGGCCGGCGCGGGGGAACCCGAGGGCGTGGCGCCCGTCGCCGGCTTCGTGGGCCGCGCGACCTCGGCCGGCTGCGGTGTCGTCCCCGCGCCCTCCACGTCCCGCGGGCCGCCCTCCTCCGGCTCCCCGAGCGACTCCAGCGCGGCCAGCGCCCGCGGCGCCAGCAGCGGCGAGAAGTACGGGTTGACGCGCAGCGCCTCGCCGACATGGCGGCGGGCGGGACCGTACATCTCCAGCGACCGTTCGATCTCGCCCCGGTGGTAGAGGAACAGCGCGCTGCGCCGCCCCTGCCCGGTCGCCTTCTTCGCGTACTTCAGCGCCTCCTGGCCGTGGCCCGCCCGGTACAGCGCCCACCCGAGCGCGTCCGCGACCTCCATGGAGCGGTGGTGGCGCGCCCACTCGGCGCGCAGCCGCGCCACCGCCGCCGTCGGGGAGCCGTGGTCCGCCTCGAAGCGGGCGAGGACCAACTCCTCGTTCACGCCGTGGCCCTGGGCCCGCGCCGCCCGGGCGCGCAGCGTCGCGTACTGGGTGCGGGCGTCGCCGTCCAGTCCGTTCGCGTCGTACAGCTCGCCCAGCTCCAGCGCGTACTCCGGGCGCGGCAGCTTCGCCAGCGCCGCCTGGTAGTCGCGGTACGCCTCGTCCGTCCTGCTCAGCGCGGCCAGCGCGCGCGCCCGGCCGGCCAGCGCGGCGGGGTGGTCGCGTGCCGTCGCGAGCGCGGCGTCGTAGTGGCCCATCGCCTCGGTCGGCTCGCCGCGTTCCCAGGCCAGCTCGCCCAGCGCGTACAGCGCCTCCGCCTTCGCGGTGGGGGAGGCGGCGTGCGCCACGGCCTCGTCGGCCTTCGCCTCCGCGTCCTCGCGCCAGCCGCGGTCCCGGTAGACGGAGACCGCGCGCTCCAGCACGGCCGGGGTGCCGGGGCGCAGCTCCTTCAGCTTGTCGAGCGCCCTGCCCGCCGCCGCGTAATCGCCCAGACCGGTGTACGCGTCGATCAGCACCGGGTACGCCGCCCACGCCTTGGGCTGGCGGGCGCGGAGCGTCTCGCCCCACTTCTTGGCGGTGGTGAAGTCGTGGCGGGCGTTGGCGAGCGAGGCGAGACCGGCCAGCGCCTGGGTACGGGTGGGCGCCCCGAGCCCGCCCTGCTTGCCGTCGTCCCCGCCCTCCGTACCGCCGTCGCCCTCCGTACCGTCGCCGTCCGCGGCCCCGGCGTCACGCCCCCCGTGGTCCTCCGGTCCGGCCGCGCCCACCGGCGGGCCCTTCAGGGAGCGCCGCAGCGCCTCGTCGGCCTTCGAGTAGTACGCCGTGTCCCCGCGCCGCTCGCCGCGTTCGACGTACGCCGCGCCCAGCACCGCCCACGCCGTGCTGTCCTCCGGATGGGTCCGCAGCCACTTCTCGCGGTCCTGGATGAGCGCGTCGAGATCGGGCAGCGAGGCGGGCGCGCCCGCGCTCACCGCCGCGAGCGCCCGCTCCTGCGGGGTCGGTGTCCGCGATCCCTCCCCCCGGTCCGGTACGAACAGCAGGACGCCCCCGACCAGCGCCGCACCCACCCCGGCCGCCAGCGCCGCCCTTCTGACCTGTCTGACCTGCTCCGTCTTCATGGCGTTCATGATGATTACTGTGCGTCAATATGAAGAGCACACACTGTCTTGAGTTGTGGATCGCCCACGGGTTCACACCGATGGCCCCGGGTGCGAGCCTGGGATCATGGACGATCTCCTCGTACGGCTCCGGACCGGCCTTCCCGCCGACGCCCTGATCACCGATCCCGACATCACGATCTCCTACGCGAACGACATGGCCAGCTTCTGCCCGGCCGGAACGCCCGCCGTCGTCGTACTGCCGCGCACCGCCGAACAGGTCCAGCACGTCATGCGCACGGCCACCGCGCTCCGTGTCCCCGTCGTCCCGCAAGGAGCCCGTACGGGGCTGTCGGGCGCCGCCAACGCCTCGGACGGGTGCATCGTCCTCTCCCTGACCAAGATGGACCGGATCCTGGAGATCGACGCCGTCGACCGGATCGCCGTCGTCGAACCCGGCGTCATCAACGCCACCCTCTCCCGCGCCGTCGCCGAACTCGGCCTCGCCTACCCGCCCGACCCGTCGAGCTGGGAGACATGCACCATCGGCGGGAACATCGGCACCGCCTCCGGCGGGCTGTGCTGCGTCAAGTACGGCGTGACCGCCGAGTACGTCCTCGGCCTCGACGTCGTCCTCGCCGACGGCCGCCTCCTCACCACCGGGCGCCGCACCGCCAAGGGCGTCGCCGGATACGACCTGACACGTCTCTTCGTCGGCTCCGAGGGCAGCCTCGGCATCGTCGTCAAGGCCGTCCTCGCCCTCAAGCCGGAGCCGCCCCGGCAGCTCGCCCTGGCCGCCGAGTTCGGCTCGGCCGCCGCCGCGTGCGACGCCGTCTGCCGGATCATGGAGCGCGGGCACACCCCGTCGCTGCTGGAGATCATGGACCGTACGACCGTCCGCGCCGTCAACGCGCTCGCGCACATGGGCCTTCCGGAGTCCACCGAGGCGCTCCTCCTCGCCGCCTTCGACACACCGGACCCCGCCGCCGACCTCGCCGCCGTCGGTGAGCTGTGCACGGAGGCCGGCGCCACCGAGGTGGTCCCCGCCGAGGACTCCGCCGAGTCCGAACTGCTGCTCCAGGCCCGGCGCCTCGCGCTCCCCGCGCTGGAGGCCGTCCGCTCGGCCACGATGATCGACGACGTGTGCGTACCGCGCTCCCGGCTCGCCGCGATGATCGACGGCACCGCCGCCATCGCCGAGAAGTACGACCTGACCATCGGCGTCTGCGCCCACGCGGGCGACGGCAACACCCACCCCGTCGTCTGCTTCGACCAGGCCGACCCGGACGAGTCCCGGCGGGCCCGCGCCTCCTTCGACGAGATCATGGGGCTCGGCCTGGAGCTGGGCGGCACGATCACCGGGGAGCACGGCGTCGGCACCCTGAAGAAGGAGTGGCTGTCGCGGGAGCTGGGACCGGTGGGGCTGGAGTTGCAGCGCGGTATCAAGCAGACTTTCGACCCGCTGGGCTTGCTCAACCCGGGCAAGCTTTTCTGAGGCCGACGGCGCGACACCTCCCCGGGGAGCGACCGCCCGAGGGCGCGGCGGGAGTACGTGTGAGCAAGCTGACCGAGTACGACACGACGGCGGGCGGACGGGGCCTGGGGGACCGGCGCTCCGTCCACCGCGTCCACCGCGGGCTGCCCTGGATGCAGATCCTGCTCGTCCCGGTGGCCATGGCCGCGGTGATCGCCTACCTCACCCTCGGGTCCCCCTTCCTCTACGTGCCGGTGGTGGCCGGGCTCCTCTACGCGGGCATCGCCGGGCTGCGCCGCATACCGCCCGCCCACGGTGTCAGGACGGCCGTCGTCTACGAGGGCGGCGTGCTGCTCGCACACCCGCGGTCCGGGCCCGTCACGTACGCCTGGCAGGAGATCGACTCCACCGGGCACGACCGGGGCGGCAGCGACATCGGCCTGGCCTCCGGCGGCCTGCGGTTCACCGAACGGGCCCCCGTCACCGCGATCTGGCCGGCCGGCCGCGCGGAGCCGGTCGTCCTGGCACACGTCGTACGGCAGAACAAGCTGTCCGAGGCGCTGGAGGCGGGCATACGCCCCCGGGTCCTCGAACGGCTGCGCGCGACCCTCGACACGGAGGGCGCCGTCCGCCTCGGCGACCTGACGGTCACCGACGAGGGCGTCACCCTGCGCGGCGGCCTGTCGGGCACGGCCGCCGCACCGGCCGTGATCGAGTGGCGGGAGCTGGCGCCGACGACGGCCGCCGGCCCGTCCCTGCTGCGGATCCGTACCGGCGCCGGACGGTGCGACGTCCCCGTACGGAACGCGGCGGTCGTCGGCGACTTCATCGAGGAGACCCGCGAACTGAACGTGTGAGCCAGGTCCCGCGCGCTCACGCCTCGTCGTCCACCGACTCGTCCGACGGCCACGGGTCGCGCAGCCACAGCTCGTCGCTGCCCGCCGGGGTCAGCAGCGCCGTCAGCGCCTCGTCCAGCCCCAGCCGGCCGGCCTCCGTCCCCGGCGGCACGATGCGCAGCGTCCGCTCCACCCACGCCGACAGGGCCACCGACGGCCCTTCGAGCAGGGCGTCCCCGTCGGGCGAGGACAGGGCGACACAGAGCACCTGCCGCCCGTCGACCTTCGTCGGCCAGATCCTGACGTCCCCGTGCCCGCACGGCCGGAAGACCCCCTCCACCAGCAGCTCGCGGGCGAAGGTCCAGTGCACGGGGGTGTCCGAGCCGACATGGAAGGTGATGTGCACGGCGTACGGATCGTCCGTACGGTACGTCAGCCGGGCCGGCACCGGGATGCTGCGCTCGGGCGACAGCACCAGATTCAGTTCCAGCTCGCGTTCGACCACAGAGTGCATGACGGACACTTCCTTTCCTGGCGTGGGCCCAGCGGCGGGGCCTCACCAGGAGAGAGGCGGCGGCTCGCGGTTCATGACGCGACTTTCGCCGATGACTTTGGGTGACCGCGCCGACTCCGTGTGAGCGACGGCCCGTTCCCGGCGCGCGCCGCCGTCGGTCCGGTGCCGCCGTCACGCGCGCGCCGCCGTCGGCCCGGTGCCGCCGTCACCCGGGGGAGCGACGGGCGCCCGCCGGCGACCGCCAAGGAGTGAATCCGGCGCACGCGTGCGGTCCAACCGGGTGACGCACCCGCCGGAGGCGCGCTCCACCCCGTTTCCGCCCGTCGGCCGGGCGCTCCGGCTCGAACCGATGTGCCGAATTGGTGCAGGTCCGCGAACAGATCCCACCCCGCAGCCTTACGCTTCGCAGCAGTACGGCCGGGCCGCCGCCCGAACGGGGTTCTTTCTGCCGGGCGCCATCTTCCGGGCCCCCGGTTCTTCGTTACTGTCTTCCTGGACAAGCGGGAGCACGAATCCGGTCGCCGTTCCGGCGCCGGGCGGCCCTGTCAGGTCAAACATGGTGTGAGCGAACGGAGTTGGGGTCAGTGGCTACTCCTCCTGGTGACGGTGGGAACGTACCCCGGGAAGGCTTCTACCCGGACCCTTCCATTCCTGGATACGTCCGGTACTGGAACGGTGCCGCGTGGGTGCCCGGCACCTCGCGCCCCGCGCCCCGGGAGGGCGAGGGCGCGCCCGCCGCGCTCCCGCCCGCCGCCGCCCCGCCCGCGCTGCCCGCCGTCGACGAGACCGGGCCGGTCTTCCTCGACGAGGACCCGCCCGAGCGGGCCCGCCAGGAGCCCGCCTCCGCCTGGCAGGCCGACGCCTCCCGCCAGACCGGCTTCGGCGGCGAGCGCGACGCCCGGGTCTCCTGGGGCGGGACCGTCGTGCCCGGCCAGGACCCCCGGGTCCCGGCCCCGGCCCCCGCCCCCGCCGCCGACCCGACCGGTGGCGCGCTGCCCGGCGTACGCTCCCTCGGCCCCGGGACCGGCGACGCCGACGGCAGCGACGACGGCGACGGCGGTACCCCGCCCACCGACGGCACGGTCGCGATCCGCCCCCAGCGGCGCGGCGGCGCGGGCCCCGGCCGGGCCCCGGCGCCCCGCGAGGCCAAGAAGCCCGCCGACTCCACCATGACCATCCGCGCCCTGCGCGCCGCGCGGCGCGCGAAGGACGAGGACGCCCCCGCGGAGCGCCCCGCCGACCCGGGCACGATGGCGATCCGCGCGCTCGACGCCGGGCCGAAGCCGCAGCTCCCGGCGCGTCAGCCGGCGCACCAGCAGCCACCGGCGCTGCCCGCACCGCAGCCCCCGGGGCCCTACGCGCCCGAACCGGCGCCCGCGCCGCAGCCCGGCCCCGGGCCCGCCTCCCCGATCAGCGCCGGCAGCGGCGGCGGCGCCGCCTCCTGGGCGCAGCAGGTGCACCGGCTCGCCCAGCCGGACCAGCCCGACCAGCCCGTGGTGCCCTGGAAGCCGCCCGTCGAGGACCCGTTCCTCCAGGCCGCGCGCGCCCAGGCCGCCTCGCGCCCCGCCGCCCTCGGCAAGCGCGTCCTGGCAAGGCTGATCGACACACTGGTGCTGGGGATCGTCGTCGGCGCCGTCGCCGTACCGCTCATCAGCCGCGCCCTCGCCCATATCGACGACAAGGTCGAGGCGGCCCGGCAGACCGGACAGACCGTCACCGTCTGGCTGCTCGACACCACCACGGCCGGCTACCTCGGCGGCGTCCTCCTCGCCCTGCTGATCGTGGGCGTGTTCTACGAGGCGGTGCCGACCGCCAAGTGGGGGCGCACGCTGGGCAAGAAGCTGTGCGGGCTCGACGTGCGGGACATCGAGACCCACGAGGCCCCGGCCTTCGGCGCCGCGCTGCGCCGCTGGCTGGTCTACAGCGTGCTCGGGCTGCTCGTCGTGGGGCTCGGCAACGTGCTGTGGTGCCTGATCGACCGGCCGTGGCGGCAGTGCTGGCACGACAAGATCGCCCACACCTTCGTGGCGCGCTGAGCCGCCGCTGACGGGGTGTGAGGCGGCGGCCGGCCGTTCCTCCGAACGGCGGGCCAGCCGTTGCGGGCCCTCGCGGGCCGGGGTGCACTGCCCCCATGAGCAATGATCAGCCGCCGCCCGGCCAGCCGCCCGAGGACGACCCCTTCCTCAAGAAGCCCTCGGAGCCCCAGGGTCCGGGGCAGGGCCAGGGACCGGGCCAGGACCAGGACCAGGGATGGGGCCAGGGTCACGGTCAGGGCCAAGGGCCAGGTCAAGGACCAGGTCACGGTCAGGGTCAGGGGCCGGGCTACGGGCCGGGCCAAGGGTCGCAGGACCCTCAGGGACCGCACGAGCCTCCACCGCCCCAGGGGCCTCCGCCGTCCTCCGGGGGTTCCCCGTACGGCTCTCCCTACGGTGGCGAACACGGGCCGCCCAAGGCCCCGCCGTACGATCCGAACGCGCCCGGCGGCTCCCCTTACGGCGGCTCTCCCTACGGGCAGGACCCCTATGGGGGAGGCGGTCCCCACGGCGGTACGGACCCGCTCGCCGGGATGCCGCCGCTCGCGCCGTTCGCGACCCGTCTCGCGGCCCGGGTCATCGACGCGCTGATCATCTTCATCCCGCTGGCGATCATCTCGCTGCTCGTCGGCGGCTGGCGCCACGGATCGAGCACCACGGGGAACTGGGACGAGGTCACCAACCAGGTGAACACCGGTACCCAGTGGGTCTGGTCGCTCATCTCGATCATCGCCTACGTCGGCTACGACACCCTGATGACGAAGAAGTACGGGCAGACCCTCGGCAAGCGCTGGCTCAGGCTGCGGGTGGCGATGCTCAACGACGGGTCCGTACCGGAGGCCAACTCCTCGATGACGCGCGCCCTGGTGCTCTGGGTGCCCGCGCTGCTCTGCTGCCTCTTCCTCTGGTGGCTCATCATCATCGTGACGATCCTGGCCAGCCGGCCGTACCGGCAGGGCCTGCACGACAAGGCCGCCCGAACCGTCGTGGTGACGGCGCCCCGGTAGAGCCCACCGCGGCGCCGTGCACCCGTGGTCCTCAGCGGCGGGTCTGCGCGCCCAGCCCCGAGCCCTGCGTACGCGGTCCCGGCACCGACGTGGTGCGGGCCGGGCTCTCCGCGCCCGTGCCCCGGCGGGGGGTGGCCGCCCGCGCCGCCCGGTCCTTGCGGGGCAGCGGCACGGTCATGGCGACCAGCAGTCCCAGACCGAGCGCGGCGACGCCGATCACCGCGACGCCGATGCCCGTACTCGTACCGGAGAGCAGCAGCATGGCGAGCGTGGAGCAGACGATGGTGGCGGAGCCGTAGGCGAGCTGTGCGGCAGTAGGACGCGGCATGGCGGAATCCGTCCCTCGGGGGCGTCGACATCTGTGGGGGTTACGAGGATTCTGTTGTTCTGGGGATGTTGGGTGCGTCTCGCGTATCTCGTACTGACTTGCGCGGTGGGACAAGTGGGACCAGGTCGTCGCAAGGCGGTCGCCCTCATCGTCGACTCTAAGGCCGTGGATGCCCGAGTGGAACGGCACGTAAGCGTGACCTGACCCATGGTGCCGGTGCATGGGGGGCGCATCGAGTCACGCGCCCCCGCCAACAGGCCGAATATATGCACCTGTTGGCCGGTTCACTCCGTCTGTCCGGATAGTGGAACCGGAAGGCCGCATAATGCAGTTGACGGGTTCAAGTCAAGGTCTGTCTTTTCTCCGTCAACTCGGGTCCAATGTCGTCACTTATGACGCGCAGACGCGCGCGGATCCTCCACTCCCGGTCCGCGGATCGCGTGCGCCGGGGAGGAACACCACCAAGTGATCAGAAACCGACGGGCGAGAAGAGTCTCCGCGGTGCTCGTGGCTCTGGCCGCGACCGCCGCGACGGCATCGGCCTTCACCACGGCTCAGGCCCAGGACCGCCCCGCCTCCGCTTCCAGCGCCCCGTCCGGCGCGGAGCGCCGTGACCCGGCGCCTCAGAAGGGGCAGGTCGAACACGACCTGGACGGCCCGTTCAGCAAGCAGCAGTCCAAGCAGCGCGAGGCCGCGCTCCAGCAGGTCATATCCGGCGACGCCAAGGTGGAGCGGCGCGGCAGCTCCCAGGTCGTCAAGCTCGACAACAAGAAGTACGTCGAGCTGGGCCGGGAGAAGACCGACAAGATCTTCACCATCCTCGTGGAGTTCGGCGACGACGTCGACAACACGACGACGTACGACCCGGACGGCCCCGACGGGCCCCTGCCGCCCGTCGTCAAGTACGGCGGCGACCCCGGCCCGCTGCACAACGAGATAGCCGAGCCCGACCGCAAGGTGGACAACTCCACCGCCTGGCAGGCCGACTACAGCCAGGAGCACTTCCAGGACCTGTACTTCGGCACCGGCAAGGACGCCAAGGGCCAGCCGAAGGACTCCCTGAAGACCTACTACGAGAAGACGTCCTCCGGGCGCTACTCGGTCGACGGTGAGGTCTCCGACTGGGTCAAGGTCCCGTGGAACGAGGCCCGTTACGGCTCCAACTACTGCGGCTCCACCAACTGCGCCAACGTCTGGGACCTGGTGCGCGACGGCCTCGGCGCCTGGACCGCCGACCAGAAGGCCCAGGGCAGGACCGACGCCCAGATCAAGGAGCAGCTCTCCCAGTACGACCAGTGGGACCGCTACGACTTCGACAACGACGGCGACTTCAACGAGCCCGACGGCTACATCGACCACTTCCAGATCGTGCACGCCGGTGAGGACGAGTCCGCGGGCGGCGGCGTCCAGGGCACGGACGCCCTCTGGGCGCACCGCTGGTACGCGTACGGCACCAACGCCGGCTCCACGGGCCCCGCGAACAACAAGGCGGGCGGCGCCCCGGTCGGCGACACCGGTATCTGGGTCGGCGACTACACGATGCAGCCGGAGAACGGCGGCCTCGGGGTCTTCGCCCACGAGTACGGCCACGACCTGGGCCTGCCGGACCTGTACGACACCTCGGGCGGCGAGAACTCCACCGCCTTCTGGACGCTGATGTCGTCCGGTTCGTGGCTGGGCACCGGCAAGAACGAGATCGGCGACCTGCCCGGTGACATGACCGCCTGGGACAAGCTCCAGCTCGGCTGGCTCAACTACGCCGAGGCGAAGGCGGCCACCAACTCGACCCACAAGCTGGGCGTCTCCGCGTACAACACGAAGAACCCGCAGGCGCTCATCGTCGAACTCCCCAAGAAGGAGAAGACGACGACGGTCGTGAAGCCCGCGGAAGGCTCCAAGCAGTGGTGGAGCGACATGGGTGACGACCTCAAGAACACCCTCACCCGTTCGGTGGATCTGACCGGCAAGTCGTCCGCGTCGCTCGACCTGACCGGCTGGTGGGACATCGAGGCCGACTACGACTACCTCTACACCGAGGTCTCCACGGACGGCGGTGCCAACTGGACGCCGCTGGACGGCACCGCCGACGGCAGGTCCCTGCCGCGCGACGCCGCCGACAAGCCGGCGCTGACCGGGGTCTCGGGCGCGGCGAAGAAGCTCGCCTTCCCGCTGGACGCCTACGCGGGCCAGAAGTTCGACCTGCGCTTCCGCTACCAGACGGACGGCGGCGTGGCCGGCAAGGGCTTCACGGCCGACGCCATCACGCTCACCGCCGACGGCGCGCCGGTCTTCACGGACAACGCCGAGGGCGACGACGCGGGCTGGACCGCGAAGGGCTTCTCGCGCATCGGCGAGTCCTTCACCCAGGACTACGAGCAGTACTACATCGCCGAGAACCGCCAGTACGTCTCGTACGACAGGACGCTCAAGGTCGGCCCGTACAACTTCGGCTTCACGGCGCCGAACGACGGCAAGGTCGAGCACTTCGCGTACCAGAACGGCCTGCTGATCTGGCTGTGGGACACCTCGCAGAAGGACAACAACACCAGTCAGCACCCGGGCGAGGGCCTGGTCCTGCCGATCGACGCCCACGCCAAGCCGCTGAAGTGGTCGGACGGCACGCTGATGCGCAACCGGATCCAGGCGTACGACTCCACCTTCAGCTGGTGGCCGACGTCGGGTCTCTCGCTCCACCGCGCCGACAAGCTGACGCGGATCTCCCCGTCCCTGGGCGCCCCGGTCTTCGACGACCGCAAGGGCACCTACTGGTACGAGGAGAACAAGGGCGGCAGCGTCAAGGTTCCTGACACCAACACCAAGATCAGCATCGTCAGCCAGCCCCTGGACGGCTCCACGATGACGGTCAAGGTAGGTAAGTCCGGCAAGTAACCGGAAGTAACCGCAGGTCAAATGCGTGATCGGTCGTCGCCCCCTAGCGGGCGGCGGCCGTTCGTGTTTAGGTGCGTCCTACGATTCTCTTATTGACACGACGTCTCACGGGGGCGATGAGGACATGGCGAGTGGAGGCTTCAGCAAGCTCCCGAACGGCACCGTGGTGGTGGCACTGACCCTGCCCAGCCCGGCCGCCGAGGACGGCACCGTACGCGTCCTGGTGCACGCCGCGAACCGGGCCCGCGCCCTGACCAGGCTGCGGAACCTGGGGCTGCGGGCGGTCTATCTGCGCGGCAACGCGGAGCCGCCGACACCGGACGAGATCACGGCCGTACTGCACCACCCGGACGGCCTGCTCTGGCGTACGACACCGGACGCGCCGGGCACCGCGGACCAGCTCTGGCGGCCCATCCGGGCGCTGCTGAGGCCCGCGGTGATGGGGTACTGACGCGGGGCGCCGAGGCCGCCGCGCGCCGCCGGGCAGGGGCATCCGGCGGACGGCTCCCGGTGAGCGGCCCTCCGTGGACGGCGCTCGGCGCCCGGAGGCCCGGAAGGCCCCCCGGCGCCCCTCTCCCGCCCTCGCGGCGGTCAGACGACCGGCTTGCCCGTCAGCGCCACGCCCGCGTCCCGCAGCTCCTCCAGGGCCCGCTCCGTGGTCGCGGCGGAGACCCCCGCCGTCAGGTCGAGCAGCACGTGGGTGACGAAGCCCGCACGGACCGCGTCCAGCGCCGTCGCCCGTACGCAGTGGTCCGTGGCGACACCGACCACGTCGACCTCGGTCACCTCGCGCTCGCGCAGCCAGTCGGCCAGCCCGACGCCGTTCTCGTCGGCGCCCTCGAAGCCGCTGTACGCCGCCGAGTACGCGCCCTTGTCGAAGACCGCGGCGATCCCGCCCGAGGCGACCGCCGGCGCGAAGTTCGGGTGGAAGCCCACACCCTCCGTACCGGCCACGCAGTGCACCGGCCAGGTGGTGACGTAGTCCGGCTCGGCCGGGGGCTTCGCGAAGTGGTCGCCCGGGTCGATGTGGTGGTCGCGGGTGGCGACCACGTGCCGGTACCCGGCGGTCGCCTGGCCGATCAGATCGGTGATGGCGGCGGCGACGTCGGCGCCGCCTGCCACGGCGAGGCTGCCGCCCTCGCAGAAGTCGTTCTGTACGTCGACGACGATCAGTGCGCGGTGCATGGCGGAGGTCCTTCAGTGGGGGAGCGGACAGGGAGCGGAGCGATGGGGAAAGCCGTGCGGAGGCCGGGGGAGGGCGGCTGGAATTGAGCGTAGGGACTCCCGCCGCCGTACGGGAGGGGTCGTACGCCAGTACGAGACATTTCCATCACACTCACCCTCTTCCCCTGCTCGCCCCGATCCCGTTCACACGTACTCGGTCGGAATCACCGGCTCGCCGCGCGAGAGCTGCATGGCCGACATCGGCAGCCCCGCCCGCGCCGCCGCGTGCCGCTCGCGCGCCACGTCCAGCGACTCGCGGGCCACGATCTCGCCGCCCTTGACCAGCTCCACCAGGAGCTGCCGGTCCAGCAGCTCCGGGGGGATCGGGCCGGTGCCGAGCACCTCGGCCTCCGCGTACCCCTGCGCGTCCGGCCGGCGCGCCGCCCACTTGCGCCCGCCGACCGAGGTCTTCCCGCCCAGCGACTTCTTCGCCACCGGCCGGAGCGGGGCCTTCGGGTCCGCCGAGGCGGCCCGCGCGACGATCTTGTAGACCATGGAGCAGGTGGGGTGCCCGCTGCCCGTGACGAGCTGCGTGCCGACCCCGTACGAGTCCACCGGCGCCGCCGCCAGCGAGGCGATCGCGTACTCGTCCAGGTCGGAGGTGACCACGATCCCGGTGTCGACCGCGCCCAGCTCGTCGAGCTGCTGGCGCACCCGGTGCGCGACCAGCAGCAGATCGCCCGAGTCGATCCGCACGGAGCCCAGCTCGGGCCCGGCGATCTCCACGGCGGTCCGCACCGCCTCGGCCACGTCGTACGTGTCCACCAGCAGCGTCGTACCGCGGCCGAGGGAGTCGACCTGGGCGCGGAAGGCGTCGCGCTCGGTGTCGTGCAGCAGGGTGAAGGCGTGCGCGCTCGTACCGACCGTGGGGATGCCGTACCGGAACCCGGCGGCCAGGTCGGAGGTGGCGTCGAAGCCGCCCACGTACGCGGCGCGCGCGGCGGCCACCGCGGCCAGCTCGTGGGTGCGGCGCGCGCCCATCTCGATCAGCCGGCGGCCGCCCGCCGCCGTCGCCATCCGGGAGGCGGCGGCGGCGATCGCCGAGTCGTGGTTGAGGATGGAGAGGATCACGGTCTCCAGCAGCACGCACTCCGCGAAGGTGCCCTCGACCCGCAGCACCGGCGAGCCGGGGAAGTAGACCTCGCCCTCCGGGTACCCCCAGATGTCGCCGCGGAAGCGGTACGAGGCGAGCCAGGCGAGCGTCGCCTCGTCGACGACGGCGTTCTCGCGCAGGAATCCCAGCAGGTCGGGGTCGAAGCGGAAGTTCTCCACGGCGTCCAGCACCCGTCCGGTCCCCGCCACGACCCCGTACCTGCGCCCCTCGGGCAGCCGCCGGGTGAAGACCTCGAAGACGGAGCGCCGGTCGGCCGTACCGGCCCGCAGCGCTGCCTGGAGCATCGTCAGCTCGTACTGATCGGTGAAGAGCGCGGTCGACGGAATGTCCACCGGCAGCCCAAGGTCCGCAGTGTTCATACGACGATGCTACCCCGAATACTCGTCACTCTGACGATTTCTCGGTGGCCGTTTGTGCGACACCGCTCACGTGGTGGCAGCATGGGACGGGTGAGGCCGCGGCATGCCGGCGCCCCCCTGCGGAGAAGAAGGTCGTCCCGAACCGTGAGTGTTGCTCCGACTGAGATCGAACGCCCCGAATCGGCCGAGGAGACCTTCGCGGTCCCCGAGCCCGACGTGCCCTGGGTGACGATCGTCCACAATGATCCGGTCAACCTCATGAGTTACGTGGCCTACGTCTTCCAGACCTATTTCGGCTACTCGAAGGACAAGGCGCACAAGCTGATGCTCGACGTCCACCACAAGGGCCGCGCGGTCGTCTCCAGCGGCAGCCGCGAGGAGATGGAGCGCGATGTGCAGGCCATGCACGGATTCGGTCTCTGGGCGACCCTCTCGCAGGACCGCACCTGATGGCCGGGCGCTTCGAGGCGATCCCGGGCGGCGGCGCCGCCGTCGCGCTCGACGAGGTCGAGATCTCGATCCTGCGTTCGCTGGCCGTGCAGTTGCTGGAGCTGATCGGCCCCGCCGACGAACCCGCGCAGGGCGAGGACCCGCTCGCCGCGCTCTTCACACCGGGCCCCAGCGAGCCGCCCTCCGACCCGGCGCTGGCCCGGCTCTTCCCGGACGCGTACGGCGACCCGGAGACCTCGGGCGACGGTGACGAGGACGAGGAACTGAAGGAGTACTCCTCGGAGTTCCGCCGGTTCACCGAGAACGACCTGCGCGACCGCAAGCGCGAGGACGGCATGGCGCTCGTGCGCACGCTGGACGCGCTCACCGCCACGGGCGAGGGCGGCGCCGTACTGAAGCTGACGCCCGACGACTGCACGCACTGGCTCGGCGCGCTCAACGACCTGCGGCTGACGATCGGTACGCGCCTGGAGGTCGGCGACGAGGACGAGGGCGGCGAGCTGTACCGGCTGCCGGACTCCGACCCGCGCAAGCCCATGGTGATGGCGTACCTCTGGCTCGGCGCGCTCCAGGAGACGCTCGTGGAGACCCTGATGCCCTGAGGGTCCCGCCACGGGGTCCGGGTGACGTCCGCGCGCCATGCCGGGGTCACCCGGACGCCTCCCGGCGTGCTCCTTCCGGACGCTCAGACGACGCTCAAATCGACATAACGATCACGTCACCACCGCGGCCTTCTTTGCGGTTCGCGGTGCGATTCGTCCCCTTCTTCCTGTGGGCTGGGCCACAGTCGCGGGCGCCGGGCGCCCCTCCTCCCGTGATAGATCTGCCGGACCCCCCGGGGACGCCACCCCTGTCCCCGGGGGTGTCTCGACCGGCCGAACGCCGGTGGCACTCCATCCATATCCGGGGGGATCAGGAACTGGTCCGTGGCCGTGAGCGACCGCGGATCTGTATGGAGAAAGGGCGCACGACCATGACCTCTGCGCAGGTCGACAAGGAGTACGGCGGCGACGGGGCCGCCAGGGGTCCCGCCGGGAACGGCGCGGACGAAGAGGGGTACGAGCGCGGACTCGGCAGCCGCCAGGTCCAGATGATCGCCATCGGCGGCGCGATCGGCGTCGGCCTCTTCATGGGCGCCGGGGCGAACATCGCCAAGGCCGGTCCCAGCATCATCCTCATGTACGCCCTCGCCGGCGTCGTGATCTTCTTCATCATGCGGGCGCTGGGCGAACTGCTCCTCTACCGGCCCGTCTCGGGCTCCTTCGCCGAGTACGCCCGGGAATTCCTCGGCCCCTTCTTCGGCTTCGCCACCGGCTGGACGTACTGGCTGATGTGGGTCGTCACCGGCATGGCGGAACTCACCGCCGCCGCGATCTACATCCACTTCTGGTTCCCGCAGATCCCCCAGTGGGTCAGCGCGCTGGTCTTCCTGGTGGTCCTCTTCGGGGTGAACCTCATCTCGGTGAAGATCTTCGGCGAGGTCGAGTTCTGGTTCTCGATGATCAAGGTCACCGCCATCATCGGCATGATCGTCATCGGGCTCGGCGTGCTCACCCTCGGCTTCTCCGACGCCGGTGACACCGCCACCACCGCCAACCTCTGGCAGCACCACGGCGTCTTCCCCAACGGCATCGGCTCCAGCCTGATGACCCTTCAGGGCGTCATGTTCGCCTACCTCGCCGTCGAACTGGTCGGCGTCACGGCGGGCGAGTCCGAGAACCCCGAGAAGACCCTCCCCAAGGCCATCAACACCCTGCCCTGGCGCATCATCGTCTTCTACGTCGGCGCGCTCCTGGTGATCCTCTCCGTCGTCAAGTGGACCGAGTTCTCCGCGGGCGCCAGCCCCTTCGTCCACGCCTTCGAGAAGATGGGCATCCCGCTCGCCGCGGGCATCGTCAACTTCGTCGTCCTGACCGCCGCGCTCTCCTCCTGCAACTCCGGCATGTACTCCACCGGCCGGATGCTGCGCGGCCTCGCCGCCAACAACGAGGCGCCGAGCGCGTTCGGACGGCTCAACTCCCGCAAGACCCCGGCCGTCGGCATCGCCGTCTCCGTCACCCTCATGGGCATCGGCGTGATCCTCAACTACCTCGTCCCGGAGAAGGCGTTCGGCTATGTGACCTCGGTCGCCACCGCCGCCGGCATCTGGACCTGGATGATGATCCTGATCAGCCACATCCGCTACCGCCGCGGCGTCGAGGCCGGCCGCCTGCCCGCCTCGTCCTTCCCGGCACCCGGCGGCTCGCTCTTCAGCTGGATCGCGGCCGGCTTCCTCGCCCTGGTCACCTGTCTGATCGCGTACGACAGCGACGCGCGGATCTCCCTCTACGTGGGCGCGGTCTGGGCGGTGTTCCTCGCCATCGGCTGGCAGTACCTGAAGAACCGCACCCCCCAGCGGACCAAGCCCGCCGGCGCCCCGGACGAGCCGGAGTACGCTCCCGCCTCCGACTGACCCCTACGCGAAGCCCCCGGATCACGGCCGACGCCCCTCCTCCCGACCCGGCAGGAGGGGCGCCGTCGTGCCCGGGGACGGCGCCCCTCCCGCCACGCCGACCGGCCGACCCGCGCACCGGCGCCCGTACATCGCGCCTGTTCCGGGGGCTCGTCCGGTGCGCGGTACTCTCCTTGGCCGAGCGGAATTCGCGGAAGTGAACGGGGGGCGTATGGCGTGGGACGAGTGGGAGCAGGCCAAGGCCGAGGTGGCGGGGCGTCAGGACATCGCCATGCGGCTGAACCAGGTCCCGGCCGATCCGGGGCCTTCCGCCAGCGCCGTGACCGGTGGCCTGAAGTCCAGCAAGAAGGCGTGGGTCACAGCCGGTGAAGGGGTCGGCTCCCTGCGCAAGAGCGTCACGACCGCGCTGACCGAGCTGGAGGACGGGCAGGCCGGCCTCGGCACGGCGACGGGGTGTCTGAGCGCGGCGGCGCAGAAGGAGGTGTACGACTCCTGGAAGACGTACACCAAAAGCGTCTTCGAGCGGTGCGGCTCCCTTCAGAGTCTCCTGGAGCGGGTGGGCAACGACCAGCTGAAGACGGATGAGGCGGTCAAGGGAGAAATCGACCAGTTGAAGAAGAAGTACGCGGACACGGACGCCCTCGGCGGCCAGTCGAAGGGCCGGTGACCGCGGGCATGGACTTCAGTTCCCTCAAGGCCCTCAAGCCGTCCGAGTTCGAAGAGGCCGCCGATGCGTACCACTCCATGAGCCGGATGGCCCAGTTGGCAAAGGAGCACATCGAGAACACCGTCGCCGCGGGAATGCGCGAGACGCTGGAGGGCGAGGCGGCGCAGGCTGCGCAGACGGAACTCAAAGCCCTGGCGGACAACTTCCATTACACGCAGGCCGAGTGCGCGGTGGTCAGCACGGCCCTCAACGGTTTCTCCTACGACATGGCGGCGGCCAAGCGGAAGCTGGACGCGGCGTGCGCGGACGCCGGCGCCGACGGCTGCAAGGTGAACCAGGACGGTTCGGTCACGTATCCGCCCGGCAAGAAGCCGGGGGAGGAGGACACGGCCGACGGCGGCACGGTGACGGGAGCTGCCGGAGGCACCGAAACGTCCGACGCCATGGAACGCCAGGCGGTGAACATCCACCCGAACCCCCACTACGGCAGAGCACTCGCGTACGCGAACCGTATCGCCGACGCGCTGGAGGAAGCCACGGAGGCGGATACGAAGTGGGCACCGAAACTGCGCGCACTGAAGGCCGACGACGATCTGACCGTGTCCGCGCGCGACTGGAAGGACGCCAAGGCTGACGCGGACGGCGTACGGTCGGCGGCCGACGCGTACCTTCACACGATCAAGCCGCCGCCCAAGAACGACTGGCCCCAGGACAACGCCAACTGGTGGAAGGGCCTCTCCGAGGAGCAGCGCGCGGACTACGTCTCCATGTACCCGGCGAGCATCGGCAAGCTCGACGGTCTGCCGTCCGACGTACGTGACGACGCGAACCGTCTCGTGCTCGCCGAACAGCGCGCCGCCAAGCAGGTGGAGTACGACATCTGGCTCAAGAAGCACCCCGAGCCCACGAACTACAAGCCCTACATCAGCCCGATCACGGGGCTGGAGGTGAAGGGTGCGATGGTCCCGACCGAGGAGTGGAAGGAGTGGAACGAGAAGAAGGGGCAGTTCGAGAGCGGCCTCAAGGGCATGGACGACATCCAGAAACGCTTCGACAGTTTCACGAGTGAGAGCAACCGCCCCTACCTGCTCGGATTCGACAGCAAGGACATGGGGCGCGCCATCGTCTCCATAGGCAATCCGGATACCGCCGACAACGTGGTGACGTACGTGCCCGGAACGTTCGCCGAGCTGGAGTCCATCGACGGCGATCTCAGAAGGGCCGAGGCGCTCCAGTTGCGGGCGGAACGCGCCGATCGCACCCATTCGACAGCCTCGATCGTGTGGCTCGGTTACGACGCCCCGCAGGCCATTCTGAGCGACGCCACGGAGACCAAGTGGGCCGACGACGCACAGGATTCGCTGGGCGGCTTCGTGCAGGGCATCCAGGAAGCCAACGGCAACGACCCGAACCAGACACTCCTGGGGCACAGCTACGGCTCTCTGGTGGTGGGCCAGACGATGAGAGACCACCTGGACCTGCCGGTCGACAGCGCCATCATGGTGGGCAGCCCGGGCGTCGGCGTGGATCACGCCAAGGACCTGAACATACCGCCGGAGCGGGTCTTCGCGGCTACGGCCGGGAACGACCTCATCAACCTCGCCCCGCCCCCGGCAGGGCCGCTGGCCCCCCTCAACCCGAAGGCGTACATGAGGCTCTTCGACGACCACTCGATCGTGCACGGCAACGACCCGGTCTCCGACGAGTTCGGCGGGCAGGTCTTCGCCGTCCCCGACGGGAAGTTCCCCGGCTCGGACGGCGAAATGATGCCCGCGCACTCCCAGTACTGGGATGCGACGCCCCTCGGCAGCCTCGCGAACATCGTGACCGGAGGACAGCCATGAAGCCGCGCAAGGTGATCACCACTGCCGTGCTGCTGGCCATGGCGCTCATGGTCACCGCGTGCGGCGGGCAGGGGAACGGACAGGAAAGCGGCGGAAAGACACCGAAACAGGTCACTATGAACGAGCAGCAGGCGATCGACCGGGCAGAGGAAATCATTCGCCAGGCGGTGGATGGCATGTCCCCCCAACCGACACTGAAGCGTATCGGCGCCGCGCCTGTCGGTACCTGTATCGCCAGGGACGACCACGGCCCCGACGACCGGGTGCAGGTCACCATCGCCTACGTACTCACCGGCGTGCCGGGGTCCGAGGGCAAGAAGCTCGTGCAGCAGGCACGCGACGCGTGGCTCAAGGCCGGCCACACGTACAACTCGAAGGGTGAGGTCGACTGGGCCGGCCCCTTCCCTTCGGTCTACATGCGCACGAAGTCCGACGACTTCTGGATGGACGCCATGAACGGCATCGTGGACCGGGCCAAGGGCGAGGGCGAAGCCTCGCTCGGTGTGACGTCGCCCTGCTTCCTCCCGCCGGGCGGGTCCACTGCACCGACCACGGCCGACCCCGCCGCACTGGAGACCCTCCGGACCGACGACCCCGCCGGGCGCCGTGCCCTCGGCTACTCCAGCCGGATCTTCGACGCGTTGCGGGTCAGGCCGGCTCCCGCACCGTCCGGGGGAGGCCTCAGCACCGTCCGGGACGAGTCCGGCACCTCGGTGCACCACACCTGGTCGACGGAGCCGCTGTCGGAGGCCGAGACGGTCCGGGCCCTGGCCCGCGCCCAGGCCTACCTCCAGAGCGCGGGCTGGAGCGTGCGCCACGTACCGACAGCGTCAGGCACCCCCGCCGTGGTCGCGCTCCGCACCGAGGACGGCACGACCGCGCAGCTCGCCCGCTCGGCCACCGGCGCGCTCCGGGTGGCGGTGACAACGCCCGACCACGGTCCGGCATCGGTGTCCAGGGACGTCTAGACGAGTCATTCCGAAGTAGCGTCGTCCACCCCCTGCCCGGTCGGGGTCACCGGCCGGGTAGGGGGTCCGGCCGGAGGGGGCGGGGCGCGACTGCCCGCAGGGCTCCGCCGCGGTCCCTCTATATTTTCTTCATGCTCACCATCACCCAGGCCCTGCACGACCAGATCGTGGCGCACGCCCGAGCCGACCACCCCGACGAGGCGTGCGGCGTCGTCGCGGGCCCCGAGGGCACCGGCCGGGCCGAGCGGTTCATTCCCATGCTCAACGCCGCCCGCTCGCCCACCTTCTACGAGTTCGACTCGGCGGACCTGCTCAAGCTCTACCGCGAGATGGACGACCGGGACGAGGAACCGGTGATCATCTACCACTCGCACACCGCGACCGAGGCGTACCCCTCCCGTACGGACATCACCTACGCCAACGAGCCCGGCGCCCACTACGTGCTGGTCTCCACCGCCGACACCGACGACGCGGGCCCCTTCCAGTTCCGCTCGTACCGCATCGTGGACGGAACCGTCGAGGAAGAGCCCGTCGAGATCGTCTGAGCACCCCCTGTCCATCAGGTGGACGCCGAACGTCCACCGACTGGGAACACATGCCGGGACGCGGAACGGGAATCGATACGATGAGCCCATGGTTTCCATCGACGTGAGCGACAAGACGCCGAGCACCCCGCTGCTCGTGGCGCGGCTGCACGTCGATCTGTGCCGCCTCGCCAGTGCCATCTGTCCCGGCCGCGCCGCCGGCTGAGCGACGGCCCGCCCGGAGCGCGGTCCTCCGTACCCGCACGCACGCACGCCGCACGTACCCGCACCACCCCCTCGCGCGGGGGCCCGAGCCGCGCGCCCGTCACGCAGTCTCCCGACAGGAGCCCATGTCATGGCCATCGAGGTCCGCATCCCGACCATCCTCCGCACCTACACCGACGGCGCCAAGGCGGTCGAGGGCACCGGGGACACGCTCTCCGAGCTGTTCGCCGACCTCGACACCCGGCACGCCGGCATCCGGGAGCGGCTGATCGACCCCGCCAAGGACAACCAGCTCCGCCGCTTCGTCAACGTCTACCTCAACGACGAGGACGTCCGCTTCCTGGACGGCATCGCCACCAAGCTCGCCGACGGCGACAGCGTCACCATCCTCCCGGCCGTGGCCGGCGGCGCGCCCGACGCGACGCGCGCCGTCTGATGCGGTACGACTCCCCGCTCGCGGCGGTCGGCAACACCCCCCTGGTCCGGCTCCCCCGGCTGTCCCCCTCGGAGGACGTACGGCTCTGGGCCAAGCTGGAGGACCGCAACCCGACCGGCTCCGTCAAGGACCGGCCCGCGCTCCACATGGTCGAGCAGGCGGAGAAGGACGGCCGGCTCACCCCGGGCTGCACCATCCTGGAGCCCACCAGCGGCAACACCGGCATCTCGCTCGCCATGGCGGCCAAGCTCAAGGGCTACCGCATCGTCTGCGTCATGCCGGAGAACACCTCCCAGGAGCGGCGCGACCTGCTCGCCATGTGGGGGGCCGAGATCGTCCCGTCCCCCGCGGCGGGCGGCTCCAACACCGCCGTACGGGTGGCGAAGGAACTCGCCGCGGAGAACCCCTCCTGGGTGATGCTCTACCAGTACGGCAACCCCGACAACGCGGGCGCCCACTACGCCACCACCGGCCCGGAGATCCTGGCCGACCTGCCCTCCGTCACCCACTTCGTCGCGGGCCTCGGCACCACGGGCACGCTCATGGGGGTCGGCCGCTATCTGCGCGAGCACGTACCGGGCGTCCGGATCGTCGCCGCGGAGCCCCGCTACGACGACCTCGTGTACGGGTTGCGCAACCTCGACGAGGGCTTCGTCCCGGAGCTGTACGACGCCTCCGTCCTCGCCACCCGATTCTCCGTCGGCTCCGCCGACGCGGTCACCCGTACCCGCGAACTCCTCCAGCAGGAAGGCATCTTCGCGGGCGTCTCCACCGGCGCCGCCCTGCACGCGGCGATCGGCGTGGGCCGCAAGGCGGTCAAGGCGGGGGAGAGCGCCGACATCGTCTTCGTCGTGGCGGACGGCGGCTGGAAGTACCTGTCGACCGGCGTCTACACGGCGGCGACCACGGAAGAGGCGATCGAGACCCTGCACGGCCAGCTCTGGGCGTAGCGGCGTGGCGGCGTGTCAGCCCAGCGGCCGGCGCGGGCGCCGGGGGCGTGCGGACGGAGCGCGCGGGGAGCGCGAACGGAGTAGGGGCGGAGTACGGGCGGAGTACGGAACGGCGCGCGCCCCGCGGCGTGGAGCGGGGCCACCCGTACGGACCATCCGAACCAGTGACGTCCTGGGTGAGTTCCCCCACAACGGACCACTGTGGAGGAGCGACCAGCCCTTTCGCGCTTTACGCTCGGTAAACCGCACGACCCCCGTCGCCCCGCCGTCCACGCCACGGAGGTTCCCGCTCCATGAAGCTCACCGTCGTCGGCTGTTCGGGCTCGTTCCCCGCCGCGGGATCGGCCTGCTCCAGTTACCTCGTAGAGGCCGACGGCTTCCGGCTGCTCCTCGACATGGGTAATGGCGCCCTGGGCGAGTTGCAGCGCCACATCGGTCTCTACGACCTCGACGCCATCTTCCTCAGCCATCTCCACGCCGACCACTGCATCGACATGTGCGCCTACTTCGTCGCGCGCTACTACCGCTTCGACGGCGGACGGTGCGACCCGATCCCCGTCTACGGGCCCGAGGGCACCGAGCAGCGCCTCACCACGGCGTACGCGGACACCCCCACGGACCGTTCCATGAGCGAGGTCTTCGACTTCCACACGCTCAAGCCGGGCTCGGGCTCCTTCGACATCGGCCCGTTCTCCGTCCGTACGGAGAAGGTCGCGCACCCCGTCGACACCTTCGCGATCCGGGTCGAGCACGGCGGCAGATCCCTCACGTACTCCGGGGACACCGGCGTCTGCGAACCCCTGGTCGAGCTGGCCGAGGAGACGGACCTCTTCCTCTGCGAGGCGGCCTTCACCTACGGCAAGGAGGACGTCGTGGGTCTGCACCTCAACGGCCGCGAGGCGGGCGCGCACGCGGCCCGCGCCCGCGCCCGCAGGCTCGTCCTCACCCATGTGCCGCCGTGGACCGACGGGGACCGGAACCTGGCCGACGCGCGCGACGTGTACGCGGGCCCGGCCGAGCTGGCCGTTCCCGGCGCGGTCTACGAGATCTGACACCGCGTACGGGACCTCGTCCGTACCGGTACCCGTATCCCTATCGGTACGCGTGTCCGTACCGGTACGCGTGTCCGCACCGGACCCGTATCCGGACGCGACCGTGGGGGGGGGGGGGGCGGCCGCCGGCGGGGCCGCCCGCCCCACCCGCGGGGGGCGGGCGCCGGACGCCCCGGCCGGGGGGGGGCGGGGGGACGCCCCCCCCCCCGCCCCCCCCCCCCCCCCCCC
>NZ_JBHZDA010000014.1:50896-86379 GCF_042755665.1 Streptomyces sp. NPDC059142 | reverse complement strand
TGCCGGGGCCGCGCGCGGGCGCGCCGCCGAGCCCCACGCCGCGCGCCCCCCCGCAACCCAGGGGGAGAGAGCCGGCTACTTCGCCTCGGCCTTGCGGAGTTCGGCCAGCTCCTCGTCCGACTCACGCCCCGGCGTCGGGATGTTGAACCGGATGATCGCGAAGCGGAAGATCGCGTAGTAGAGGGCCGCGAAACAGAGCCCGACCAGCGCCAGCCCCCACGGGTTGGTCGCGATCCCCAGGTTGAGGAAGTAGTCGACCGCGCCCGCCGAGAAGCCGAAGCCGTCCTTCATGCCCAGGGCCCACGTCAGCGCCATGGACACCCCGGTCAGCACCGCGTGGATCGCGTACAGCACCGGCGCGATGAACATGAAGGTGAACTCGATCGGCTCCGTGACCCCGGTCACGAACGCGGTCAGCGCGAGCGAGAGCATCATGCCGCCGACGGCCTTGCGCCGCTCGGGGCGCGCGCAGTGCGTGATGGCCAGACAGGCGGCCGGCAGCGCGAACATCATGATGGGGAAGAAGCCGGTCATGAACTGCCCGGCCGTCGGGTCGCCCGCCAGGAAGCGGTTGATGTCGCCGCTCTTGCCCTCGAACGTACCGGCCTGGAACCACGGGAACGAGTTGAGGAGATGGTGCATGCCGACCGGGATCAGCGCACGGTTGGCGACACCGAAGATGCCCGCGCCGACCGCGCCCGAACCCACCAGCCACTCACCGAGGTTGTGCAGCCCGGCGCCCAGAACCGGCCATATGTAGCCGAAGACGATACCGATGGCGAGGCCGGCGAACGCGGCGAGGATCGGTACGAGACGCCGGCCGCCGAAGAAGCCCGCCCAGTCCGGCAGCTTCGTCCGGTAGAACCTCTGGTACAGCAGGGCCACCACGACGCCCATCACCACACCGCCCAGGACCTTCGCGTCGACGGGTGCGTCCGTCATCACGATCTTGCCGTCCACCACCTGCGCCACCTTGGGCAGGTTCGAGTCGGTGAAGGTGGCCAGCACGTTCTTGAAGACCAGGTAGCCGGTGACGGCGGCGAGCGCGGTCGAACCGTCCGCCTTCTTCGCGAAGCCGATCGCGATGCCGACGGCGAAGAGCAGCGGCATGTTGTCCAGGATCGCGTTGCCGCCCGCGGCCATGAAGCCCGCGATCTTCGTGACGAACGCGGGGAACGAGTCACGGCCGAGCATGTCGCCGTTCCCCAGCCGGACGAGCAGCGCCCCGGCGGGCAGGACCGCGACGGGCAGCATCAGGCTGCGCCCGATACGCTGCATCACGGACATCAGGCCGCTGCCCCTTTTCGGCTTCTCCGCAGCGGGCTTGTTCTCCGCCGCGGGTGCGGCGCTGGCCGTGGACATCAACTTCCTCCAGGGGGAACGCGGCACGGGGCCGCGTGGTCTACACCACTCAATGGTTTAGACCAGTTGTACACGGTGAGGAACAGATAAGGAACCGCCGCAATTCGGCGAAAAATGTGACCTGGGTTACTCGGATCGCTCGGGCTGCCCCCAGTCACGGCAGTCACGGCGGTCACCGCAGTAACCGCAGCCACGGCAGTCACCGCAGCCACGGCCGGGCGTCACCGGTCCGGTCCGGTCCGGCCCGCTCCCGCGCTACCGGGTGTTCTGCTCCTCGACCGCCGTCTCCAGCTCCTCGGGCTCCCGCCCCGGCGTCGGGATGTCGAACACGGTGATCGCCACCCGGAAGACCACGTAGTAGACCACCGCGAAACAGAGACCGATCGGAATGATCAGCCAGGGCTTCGTGTCCAGGTGCCAGTTCACCACGTAGTCGATCAGCCCGGCCGAGAAGCTGAACCCCGCGTGCACCCCCAGCGCCCAGGTGATCGCCATCGAGGCCCCCGTCAGCAGCGCGTGCGCCCCGTACAGCAGCGGCGCCGCGAACATGAACGAGAACTCCAGCGGCTCCGTCACCCCCGTCACGAACGACGTCAGCGCGACGGAGAGCATCAGCCCCGCGATCCGCTTACGGTGCTCCGGGCGCGCGCAGTGCGTGATGGCCAGCGCGGCGGCCGGCAGCCCGAACATCATGATCGGGAAGAACCCCGACATGAACTGCCCCGCCGACGGGTCCCCGGCGAAGAACCGCGTCAGATCGCCCTGGACGACCGTGCCGTCCGGCTTCGTGAACGAACCCGCCTGGAACCAGAAGAACGTGTTCAGGAACTGATGCATCCCGATCGGGATCAGCAGCCGGTTCGCCACCCCGAAGATCCCCGCGCCCCAGGCGCCCAGCCCGATGAGCTGCTTCGCGAACGCCGTCAGCGCGTCCCCCACCGGCTGCCACAGCAGCCCGAACGCCACCCCCAGCACCACACAGATGAAGGCCATCAGGATCGGCACCAGCCGCCGCCCGTTGAAGAACCCCAGCCAGTCCACCAGCCGCGTCCGGTGGAACCGCTGCCACACCACCGCCGTCAGCAGCCCGATCAGAATGCCCCCGAGCACCCCCGGATTCTGCGGCACCCCCTCCGGCGCCGCCTTCGTCACCGAACCGCCGACCGGGAACGCCGCCAGCACGTTGTGGTAGACGAGAAAGCCCGCCACCGCGGCGAGCGCCGTCGACCCGTCCGCCTTCTTCGCGAAACCGATCGCCACGCCGATGCAGAAGAGCAGCGGCAGCCCGAACGCCCCGTCGAGGATCGCCGTACCGCCCTGCGTGAACACCTTCGCCGTCCGGTCCCAGAACGGCCCGTGCAGATACGCCGAGAAGAGATTGCCCAGACTGACCAGCAGGCCCGCGGCGGGCAGCACGGCCACCGGGAGCTGGAGACTCCGGCCGATCTTCTGGAGCCCCTGGAACAGTCCGTTCCACCGGCCGCTCCACGGGCCCTTCCGCCGCCCCGCCGGCTGCCCCGGCACGGCGGCGCCGTCGGCGCTCATCGGCGTTCCCCCATTCCTCTCCCATCCCTCCATGACTGGTGTAGACCAGTTGAGTTAGGCTTCTCCCCGCCATCATTCGGTACGGCGTGACCGCTCGCCCGTGAAGATGAGCCAACCGTGCGTTACGGTGACAAAACGGTCTGTGTTCGAACGTCAGGGAGAAAGACATGGCCACCAAGGCTGAGAAGATCGTCGCCGGGCTCGGCGGGCTCGACAACATCGAGGAGATCGAGGGCTGCATCACCCGCCTCCGCACCGAGGTCGTCAACCCCGACCTCGTCGACGAGGTCGCGCTCAAGGCGGCCGGAGCCCATGGCGTGGTCAAGATGGGCACCGCGGTCCAGGTGGTCATCGGAACGGACGCCGACCCCATCGCCGCCGACATCGAAGACATGATGTAGAGCCGCACGGCACAGCGGAGCGGGGCCTGAATCCGACCACGGTCACCACCGCCGGACCAGGCCCCTCCTCACGTCCCGATAGGCTCACGGCCATGTCTCGAATCGACGGCCGCACCCCCGAACAGCTCCGCCCCGTCACCATCGAACGCGGCTGGAGCAAGCACGCCGAGGGCTCCGTCCTCATCTCCTTCGGTGACACCAAGGTCTTCTGCACCGCCTCCGTCAGCGAGGGCGTCCCCCGCTGGCGCAAGGGCAGCGGCGAAGGCTGGGTCACCGCCGAATACTCCATGCTGCCCCGCGCCACCAACACCCGCGGCGACCGCGAATCCGTACGCGGCAAGATCGGCGGACGCACCCACGAGATCAGCCGGCTCATCGGCCGCTCCCTGCGCGCCGTCATCGACTACAAGGCGCTCGGCGAGAACACCATCGTCCTCGACTGCGACGTCCTCCAGGCAGACGGCGGCACCCGCACCGCCGCCATCACCGGCGCGTACGTCGCCCTCGCCGACGCGGTCACCTGGGCCCAGGGCAAGAAGATCGTCAAGGCCGGCCGCCGCCCGCTCACCGGCACCGTCGCCGCCGTCAGTGTCGGCATCGTCGACGGCCTGCCGCTCCTCGACCTCTGCTACGAGGAGGACGTCCGCGCCGAGACCGACATGAACGTCGTCTGCACCGGCGACGGCCGCTTCGTCGAGGTCCAGGGCACGGCCGAGGCCGAGCCCTTCGACCGCAAGGAACTGAACGCCCTGCTGGACCTCGCGACGGCCGGCTGCGTCGACCTCGCGGCCCTCCAGAACGACGCGCTGGCCCGCACGGCCTGACCCGGCCCCCGTACCGTACGGGCGGCCGTCCGCCGCGCCCGTACGGTACGGATACTGGTGGGCATGACCCGCCTGATCCTCGCCACCCGCAACGCCGGGAAAATCACCGAACTCAAGGCCATCCTCGCGGACGCCGGCCTGCCGCACGAACTGGTCGGGGCGGAGGAGTACCCCGAGATCCCCGACGTCAAGGAGACCGGCGTCACCTTCGCCGAGAACGCCCTCCTCAAGGCACACGCCCTCGCCACCGCCACCGGCCTCCCGGCCGTGGCCGACGACTCCGGCCTCTGCGTCGACGTCCTGGGCGGCGCCCCCGGCATCTTCTCCGCCCGCTGGTCGGGCACCCACGGCGAGGACCGCGCCAACCTGGACCTCCTCCTGGCCCAACTCGCCGACATCGCCGACCCCCACCGCACCGCCCACTTCGCCTGCGCGGCGGCCCTGGCCCTCCCGGACGGCACGGAACGCGTGGTGGAAGGCCGCCTGACGGGCACGCTCCGCCCCACCCCGGCCGGCACGGGCGGCTTCGGCTACGACCCGATCCTCCAGCCGGACGGCGAGACCCGCACCTGCGCGGAACTGACGGCGGCGGAGAAGAACGCGATCAGCCACCGGGGCAAGGCGTTCCGGGCGCTGGTACCGGTGGTACGGGAGCTGCTGGGCTGAGATGCGCGGATGGGCCCCGTCCGCCCGGACGGGGCCCATCGGCTGCTGTGCGGCCGGTGGGATTCGAACCCACACGGGATTTCTCCCACTGGGACCTAAACCCAGCTTGGCTGCCAGTTACAACACGGCCGCATGCCGCTTGTCATGCTAGCGGGCCGAGGCCCCTCCGGGTGAGCGGGAGGCGACCTCTCCGCCGGGCCGCCTTCGCTTCCTGCGGTTACGGCACCACGTGTCCGTCAGCGCGTGGCAGTTCGGGCAGAGATAGCGCAGGTTCTCGGCGCGGTTGTCCAGCCAGTCGCCGCTGATGTGGTCGATCTGAAGGGTGATCGGCCGGCCCAGCCACTCGCCGGTGTTCCCGCAGGACGCGCAGCGGTACGGGACGCCGGTCTCCTGGAGGGCCCGGTGCAGCCGGGCCCGGTTCGTGCGCGGGGAGTTCTCGGGCAGGACGACCAGCGTGGAGGCGGCCGTGGGCTTCCGGGCGCGCGGTTGGCCGGCTCCCCAGGCGCGCCGAACGAAGTGGCGCGTATCAAGGCCGAGTTGAGCCGCCTTTCGCCGTACACGCCGATGATTCGTGGCAGTGACCGGAAGCCCCAGGGTCCGCATGGTCTCCGCGAAACTGGAGGCGCCGGATATCGCCTCGCGCAGCGCCCCCTCCGGAATCGCGAGGCGCGCGTACCGGAAATGGCCGGTGTCGACGCCCCGCTCCGTGAACAGGCGCCCCAGTGCCGCGCGCGAGCGGCCGTCGTCGGACATGCCGAGTAATCGGGCGGCGCCGCGGATACTGTCCGCGCGGGCGGCCGCGTCCGCCAATTCAGCGGTGCTGAAGGGCAGTTCGGTCCGGGTGGGATTCATTCCCGGCAGATGGCCGACATCGATGCCCGCCGCCTCGATACGGCGGGACAGATGCGACAACGTCCCCGTGGCCGGTGGCGCGCCCAGTTCGACGGCGACCTCGCGCAGTGTCGTGGAGGTGGCGACCGCGGCGGCGATGACCTCGTCCGGGTACTTCCGCCAGTGGCCGCGCTGTACGAAATGGCCGGTGTCGACGGCGAGGTCGGCGACTCTCCGCTGAAGGGCGCGGCGCCGCCCGCCGCTGGCCCTGAGCCCGAGCCGGCGCATCAGATCGGCCCAGCTCCGTGCGGCGGCCACGGCGGCGGTCAGATGATCCCGGTCGTACGGGTCGGGCACGGCCCCTCCTCGGTCCGGCCGTCTGTTCGCGGCGTCGCACTGGGTAACGAACCGGATATCGGACGGTTACGCCGTCCGGCGTAGCCGTCCGAGGTCCTGGCGGCGGGGTGGTGGAGGTGTCAGAACTTGGGTTCCGGGGTCTGGGACTGGACCAGTTCGACCGCTTCCTCCGGTGTCTCCACCGAGGGGGGCGAGCCCGACAGGGGCTTCTGGGCCGTTTCCTTCATGCAGGCCACCGCGATCACGCCGACCAGCGCCGCCGCCATCGCGTAGTACGCCGGCATCAGGTCGTCGCCCGTCAGGCTGATCAGGCCGGTGATCACCAGGGGGGTCGTGCCGCCGAAGAGGGAGGCGGAGAGGTTGTAGCCGACCGAGAGCGAGCCGTAGCGGACGTGTGTGGGGAAGAGGGCGGGGAGCGCGGCCGACATGGTGCCCAGGAGGCAGACCAGGGAGAGGCCGAGCATCAGCATGCCCGCCGAGATCGCGGGGATGCTGCCCTGTTTGATCAGCAGGAAGGCCGGCAGGGAGAGGAAGAAGAAGCCGAGCATGCCGGTCATCAGCAGCGGTTTGCGGCCGTAGCGGTCGCTGAGTTTGCCGATCTGGCTGATGATCGCCATCAGCGCGGCCATCACGCCGAGCAGGATCAGCAGGCCGTGCGTCTCGCTGTAGCCGAGCTGGTCCGAGAGGTAGGTCGGCATGTACGACAGCAGCATGTAGTCCGTGATGTTGTACGCGCCCACCAGCGCGATGCACAGGATCAGCGAGGGCCAGTACTGGCGGAAGATCTTGGCGAGGTCGTCCTTCGTCGTGGCCTCGACCGTGTCCGCCGCCTCCGAGGCACGGGCGCTCTCCGCCTCCAGCTTCTGGAAGGCGGGCGTCTCGTCCAGGCGCAGCCGCAGATAGAGACCGACGAGTCCGAGCGGGCCGCCGACCAGGAACGGTACGCGCCAGCCCCATGCCTGCATGGTGTCGGAGCCGAGGGTCGCGGTGAGCGCGGTGACCAGCCCGGCGGCGCCGACGTACCCGGCGAGGGTGCCGAATTCGAGGAAGCTGCCGAAGTAGCCGCGGCGCTTGTCGGGCGCGTACTCGGCGATGAAGGTGGACGCGCCGCCGTACTCGCCGCCCGTGGAGAAGCCCTGGACCAGCCGGAAGAGGATCAGCAGCGCGGGGGCCCAGAGGCCGATCGTGTCGTACGAGGGGATCAGGCCGATGGCGAAGGTGCCGACGGCCATCAGCATCATGGTCAGCGCCAGGATCTTCTTGCGGCCGAGCCGGTCACCCAGAGGGCCGAAGAACATTCCCCCGAGCGGCCGTACGAGGAAGGCGACGGCGAAGGTCGCGAAGGAGGAGAGCAGCTCGATCGTGGGGTTCCCGGACGGGAAGAAGACATGGCCGATGGTGACGGCGAGATAGCTGTAGATACCGAAGTCGAACCACTCCATGGCGTTGCCCAGGGAGGCGGCTTTCACGGCCCGCTTGACCGCCTGTTCGTCGGTGACGGTGATGTCGGACCGGCGCAGTTTCGGGTTTTTCCGCCGTTGGATCGTGCGGAAAAGGGCGGGGTGGCGTTTGACCGCTGCGGGGTCGGCCACCTCTTCGTGCTCCTGGCCGGCCATGGCGCGGGTCCCTTCCTCGGAGTGAAACAGTCCAGGGGAACCTTCTGCACGGTGGTGCCGAATGCAAACCGAAGTCCCACGGAAGTGGGACTTCGGTCACAGCGTTCTCGCATGTTCCGCACGCGACCCGGAGCCGGGACGCGGAGCCGGGGTCCGATGGGGCGCCGAGGTCCGGTCGGACCCCCGGCGTCCTTCAGATGCCGAGGTCCTTGATGATCTTCGCCACGTGGCCCGTCGCCCGCACGTTGTAGAAGGCGTGTTCGACCTTGCCCTCCTCGTCGACGACGATCGTGGAGCGGATCACGCCGGTCACGGTCTTGCCGTACATCTTCTTCTCGCCGAAGGCGCCGTACTGCTCCAGGACCTCCTTGGACGGGTCGCCGACCAGCGTGACCTTCAGGTTCTCCTGCTCGCGGAACTTCGCCAGCTTCTCCGGCTTGTCCGGTGAGACGCCGATGACGTCGTATCCGGCCCCGGCGAGCAGGTCGAGGTTGTCCGTGAAGTCGCACGCCTGCTTGGTGCAGCCGGGGGTGAGCGCGGCGGGGTAGAAGTAGACGATGACCTTGCGGCCCCGGTGGCCGGCGAGCGAGACGTCCTTGCCGTCCGCGTCGGGCAGGGTGAAGGCGGGGGCGGTGTCGCCGGGGGTCAGTCGCTCGCTCATGGTTCTCCTCCGAGGTCGGGCGGGTGGTACGGGCCCGAGAGTAATCGGGGGTGCCGTCGGGTGAGGCGGGGGCGGAGCTGACAGACTGTCGTCCAAGGACGACCGGACACGACGACGGAGGCAGCGCGGTGTCGGATTCCAGGACCCCGGCGCAGATCGAGGCGGACATCGTCCGCAGGCGCGGGCAGCTCGCCGAGACGCTGGACGAGATCGGGGTGCGGGTGCACCCGCGGACGATCGTCGGCGACGCGAAGGCCAAGGTGGCTTCCACGGTGGACCAGACGGCAGGACGGGCGTTCGTCGCCGTGAACAGGACGGTCGCGGGTGTCCGCGCCTCGTTCGTCGGGGAGGACGGCGGGCCCCGGCTGGAGCGGGTGGTGCCGGTGGCGCTGCTCGCGGTGGGCGTCGTGGGGCTGCTCGTGATGGCGGGCCGGCCGTCCCGGACGTCCGGGACGGTGAAGCGGCGCCGGAAGTGAGCGTTCCCGTGGCCGGGAACCCCGGTGGTTCCCGGCGCGGGCCCGTGTCAGCGCCGTATCACCCCTCCGGCGTACGGGAGCGCCGCGGGCAGGTAGGTTCTGGGACGTGAGCGAGAACTCCCCCAGCCAACACGACAAACTGCCCATCCGGATGCTGCACGACCGCGTGCTGGTCAGGACCGACATCCCGGAGGGCGAGCGGCGCTCGTCCGGCGGCATCCTCATCCCGGCGACGGCGGAGGTCGGCCGGCGGCTGGCCTGGGCCGAGGTGGTCGCCGTGGGACAGAACGTCCGTACGGTGACCCCGGGGGACCGGGTGCTGTACGACCCCGAGGACCGTGCCGAGGTCGAGGTGCGCGGGGTGGCGTACGTCCTGATGCGGGAGCGCGATCTGCACGCGGTCGCCGCCGACCGGTTCGAAGGGTCCCAGGACTCCACCGGGCTTTATCTGTAGGCGCCGGGATTTGCTACGTTGGGGGAACCCGACGAGACGCGCCGTACCGGGTTAATCGAAAGACGACGCACCTGTTGTCCGTGCTTTCTGTGCCGGAGGTGTCGTCATGGCGTGGGTTCTGTTGGTCGTCGCGGGTCTGGTCGAGGTCGCCTGGTCGATCGGGATGAAATACACCGAGGGGTTCACGCGGCTGTGGCCGAGCGTGTTCACGGGTGCCGGGATCGTGGTCAGCATGGTGCTGCTGGCGCAGGCGGCCAAGACGCTGCCGATCGGTACGGCGTACGGCGTGTGGGTCGGTATCGGCGCGGCCGGTGCGGCGGTGCTCGGCATGGTGGTGCTGGGGGAGCCGGCGTCCGCCGCCCGGATCTTCTTCGTGGTGCTGCTGATAGTGGCCGTGGTGGGGCTGAAGGCCACCTCCGGGCACTGACGCCGGAACGGCCGGACCCCGGCTGCCGGATGCGCCTGACCGGCCTCATCCACCCGGGTTGCCGGGGTCCTGGTGCGGGGTGGGCGGTGGGCCCTGGCCCGCCGGGGCTCCGGTGGTGTTCCCGCCGTCCGGGGCGCCGGTGCCGCCGCTGCCGTCCCCGCCCGTGAGGTCCATGGCGCCGCCCGCGGGCGGTCCCTCGCCCACGGTGCCGCCGCCGGTCGTGGCCGCGCCGCCGGTGGCCGCCGTACCGCCGCCGGCTCCGTCCGCGCCGCCCGTCGGCCGGTCCTGGCCCGGGGGCCGGCTCCGGCCGCCGCCGGTGGAGCCGGTGGTGGCGCCACCCGTTCGGCCCTGTGACTGCCCCTCGGTCTGTCCCTGCGTCTGGCCCTGCGTCTGTCCCTGGACCTGGCCCCGGCCGCTGGGCCGCGGTGAGGCGCTGTCCCCGGTGCCGGGTTCCCGGGAGCCCGGCTGGTCCGGGGGCGCCGTCTCGGACGAGCCGGGCTCCACCTGGAGGTCGAAGCCCTGGACGGGCGTGGACCGCAGCGCGCTCGCGGTGTACTCGCCCCAGATCTGGGCGGGCGCGCCCCCGCCGTTGATCCTGGCCTGGCCGAGCGCCCCGTACAGCGGCTTCTGCCGGGCCGTGTCGGGGTCGGCGCCCAGGACGGCGACGACCGTGGCCAGGTCCGGGGTGTAGCCGGCGAACCAGGCGGCCCGGTCCTCCTCCGCCGTACCGGTCTTGCCGGCCGCCGGGCGGCCCGCCGTCTGGGCGGCGGTGCCGGTGCCGCCGCCCACGACTCCGCGGAGCATGGCGGTGGTGGTGTCGGCGGCCTCGCGGCTGACGGCCCGGGTGGTGGGGCGCGGGGGCAGGGCGAGGGCGGCGCCGTTCTTGGTGATCTTGGTGACCAGGGTGTACGGGGTGCGTTCCCCGTGGTGGGCGAGGGTCGCGTACGCCTGCGTCAGGTCGAGGACGCTCGCGGTGGCCGGGCCGAGGGCGATGGAGGGGGAGGCGGTGAGGTCGGGGGTGTCGTCGGGGATGCCGAGCGCGACGGCGGTGCTCCTGACGGTGGCGGGGCCGACGTCCTGGGCGAGTTGGGCGTAGACGGCGTTGACGGACTTGTCGGTGGCGGTCCTGACGGTGATGGGGCCGTAGTCGGTGTCGTCCTCGTTGGCCGGGGCGTAGCCGGTGGCCCCCTCGGGGCCTTCGACCATGCGTTCTGTGTCGCCGTCGTAGACGGTGTTGGGGGTGATGCGGCGGCCGTCCTGGGTGCGGGAGCCGTGCTGGACGGCGGCGGCGAAGACGAACGGTTTGAAGGTGGAGCCGACCTGGTAGTCGCGGCGGGTCGCGTTGTTGACGTACTGCTCGGTGTAGTCGACGCCGCCGTACATGGCGACGACATGGCCGGTCGCGGGGGCGATGGAGGCGCCGCCGACGCGGACGTTGCGGTCGGCGTCGCGGGAGCTGTCGAGCTGGGAGATGACCTGGTGGTCGACGGCCTTGACCAGCGCGTTCTGCTTCTTGCGCTCCAGGGTGGTGGTGATCCGGTAGCCGCCGGTGGCCAGGGTGTCGGCGCCGATGATCCGATGGCCGGTCAGATAGTCGCCCACCGCCTGGACGAGGTAGCCGCGCTGTCCCGAGAGGCCGGTGGCCGTCGACCTGAGGGGGCGGGGCGTGGGGAACTTCAGCGCGGCGCGGGCGCGGGGGGCGAGCCACCTCTCCTTGACCATGCCGTCGAGGACGTAGTTCCAGCGGGCGACGGCGGCGGGCCTGTTCTCCGGGTGGAGGGCGACGTCGAACTCGCTGGGCGCGTTGAGGAGCGAGGCCAGATAGGCGCCCTCGGCGGTGGTGAGGTCCTCGACGTCCTTGCCGTAGTACGCCTGTGCGGCGGCCTGGATGCCGTACGCGTTCCGGCCGAAGAAGCTGGTGTTCAGATAGCCCTGGAGGATCTGCTCCTTCGTCTGCTCGCGGTTGAGCTTGATCGCGATGAAGAACTCCTTGGCCTTGCGGGTGATCGTCTGTTCCTGGCCGAGGTAGTAGTTCTTGACGTACTGCTGGGTGATGGTGGAGCCGCCCTGGGTGCCCTTGCCGGTGGCGGTGTTCCAGGCGGCGCGGATCATGCCCTGCGGGTCGACGGCGGGTTCGCTGTAGAAGCCGCGGTCCTCGGCGGCGAGCACGGTCCGCTGCACGGTCCTGGGCACCTGGGCGAGGCGGATGTTCTCGCGGTTGATGTCGCCGTCGCGGGCGATCTGTGTGCCGTCCGCGTACAGATACACGTTCGACTGGGCGGTGGCCGCCGCGTTGGCGGCGGGGATGCCGACGAGCTTGTAGCCGAGGGCGAAGCCGCCGATGAGCGCGAGCGCGCAGAACAGGAGCCCGCCGAGCGTCATGCGCCAGGTCGGGAGGAGCCTGCGCGCGCCGGTACGGCGGCGCCGGGGCCGCTCGGCCTGCTTCTCCTCGGCCGGCTGCGGCTGGGGCTGGGGCTCCCGCTGCGGCTCCGGCGGCGGCTGTGGCTCGTCGTTCATGCGCGTGGGACTCCTCGGCCGTGGCCGAAGGATGACTCTCCGGCATTAACGGTGTCGTATCAGGCCATTGGTATCGCAGGCATAAGAAACGCTGCGCAGCCCTATGAAACACGGCCAGAACGGCTACAGGCGCGGCGGCGGGCGCGGCGGGCGCGGCGCCCGGATATTCGGTCGCGGCGGTGGGCCGGGCGGGACTAGGGTCGTGCGCTTTGGTACCTGGCCGCCGGCCAGGAACAGTGAGAGAGGAAGGGGTCCTCGTGCGGCTCTACTTCACGGTGGCCGCGGGAGGGTTCCGGCGTCACGCGACCTACCGGGTGGCCACCGTGGCAGGGACGTTCACCAACACGGTCTTCGGTTTCATCATCGCGTACACCTACACGGCGCTCTGGGACGAACGGCCGCAGCTCGGCGGGTACGACCTCTCCCAGGCCGTCACCTTCGTCTGGCTCGGCCAGGCGCTGCTGATGACCTGCTCCATGATGGGCGGCGGCTTCGAGGACGAGCTGATCGAGCGCATCCGTACCGGCGACATCGCCGTCGACCTCTACCGCCCCGCCGACCTCCAGCTCTGGTGGCTGGCCGGGGACCTGGGCCGCGCGCTCTTCCATCTGCTGGGGCGCGGCATCGTGCCCATGGTGATCGGCTCGCTCGCCTTCGATCTGGCGATGCCGGACTCGCCGCTGGTCTGGGTGGCCTTCCTGGTGGCGGTGGCGCTCGGGGTGGTCGTCAGCTTCGCGCTCCGCTATCTCGTGGCGCTCTCCGCGTTCTGGCTGATGGACGGCGCGGGTGTCGCGCAGATCTCGTTCCTCGCGGGGATGTTCTTCTCCGGGCTGCTGCTGCCGCTCACCCTCTTCCCGGGGGCGCTGGGGGAGGTCGCGCGGGCGCTGCCCTGGTCCTCGCTGCTCCAGATCCCGGCGGACGTCTTCCTCGGCCGGCACACGGGGTGGGACCTGGTGGAGGCGTACGCGTTCCAGGCGTGCTGGGCGGCGGGGCTGCTGACGGCCGGGCGGCTGCTCCAGACCGTGGCGACGAGAAGGGTGGTGGTCCAGGGTGGCTGAGGAGACATACGCGGAGCGGTCCGCCGCGGAGGTGGCGGAAGGGCGGGCGGAGCTGTGGATTCCGCGGGCCTCGCGCGGGGCGGCGCTGCGGGACGGGCTGCGGGCGTACGGCCTGATCGTCGCCATGTGGGTGCGTTCCACGATGACGTACCGCACGTCCTTCGTGATGACGGCGTTCGGCAACTTCGCGGCGACCGCCTTCGACTTCCTGGCGATCCTGATGATGTTCACCCATGTGGACGCCCTGGGCGGCTACTCGCTGCCGGAGGTGGCCTTCCTGTACGGGACGGCCGGCACCGCCTTCGGCCTCGCCGATCTGCTGCTCGGCTCGATGGAGCGGGTGGGCCGCCGGGTGCGGGACGGCACGCTGGACACGCTGCTGGTGCGGCCCGTCCCCGTCCTGGCGCAGGTCGCGGCCGACCGGTTCGCGCTGCGCCGGCTCGGCCGGATCGCGCAGGGGCTGCTGGTGCTGGGGTACGCGCTGGTCGTGGCGGACATCGACTGGACGGTCACCCGGGTCCTGATGGTGCCGCTGATGCTGGTCAGCGGGGCGGCGATCTTCGCCTCGGTGTTCGTGGCGGGCGCGGCGTTCCAGTTCTGGGCGCAGGACGCCGCCGAGGTGCAGAGCTCGTTCACCTACGGCGGGACGACGCTGCTCCAGTACCCGCCGACGGTCTTCGCGAAGGACCTGGTGCGCGGGGTGACGTTCGTGGTGCCGCTGGCCTTCGTCAACTGGCTCCCGGCGCTCTATGTGCTGGGCCGCGAGGACCCGCTGGGGCTGCCGGACGCGGCGGCGTTCCTGTCGCCGGTCATCGCGTGCGGCTGCTGTGCGCTGGCGGGGCTGGCGTGGCGCGCGGGGCTGCGGGCGTACCGCAGTACGGGGAGCTGACCCGGATGCGTCCGGCCGGGGAGAGGTATGTCGGGGAGAGACGCGTCGGGAAGAGGCGCGTCGGGGAGAGGCATGTTCATGACGGCGACGGGGACAACGGAGAAGAGGGAGTACGGATGGTGACGGGCGGCGGCGACCTGCCGGGTTTCATCGAACTGGACGGCGTGGAGAAGGTCTTCGACGTCCGCCGCAGAACGGGGCTGCTGCGCCGCGAGAAGCACCAGGTGCGGGCGGTCGACGGGATCACCTTCCGGGTGGAGCGCGGCGAGATGGTCGGCTACATCGGCCCGAACGGCGCCGGGAAGTCCACCACCATCAAGATGCTCACGGGCATCCTCACCCCGAGCGGCGGCCGGCTGCGGGTCGCGGGCATCGACCCGTCGCGCGAGCGTACGCGGCTGGCGCACCGTATCGGGGTCGTCTTCGGGCAGCGCACCACGCTCTGGTGGGACCTGCCGCTGATCGACTCGTACCGGCTGATGCACCGGATGTACCGGGTCCCCGACGCGCGGTTCCGCACCAATCTGGAGCGGTGCGTGGAACTGCTGGACCTGGGGGAGCTGCTGGACGTGCCCGTACGGCAGCTCTCGCTCGGCCAGCGGATGCGCGGCGACATCGCGGCGGCGCTGCTGCACGATCCCGAGGTGCTGTACCTGGACGAGCCGACGATCGGGCTCGACGTGGTCTCCAAGGCGAAGGTGCGGCAGTTCCTGCGCGACCTGAACGAGGAGCGCGGTACGACGGTGCTGCTGACGACCCACGACCTGACCGACATCGAGCAGCTCTGCCGGCGGGTGATGGTCATCGACCACGGGCGGCTGCTGTACGACGGGGCGCTCGGCGGGCTGCACGAGGTGGGCAGGAGCGAGCGGACCCTCGTCGTCGACCTGGAGCGTGAGCTGCCGCCGATCGACGCGGTGGCGGCGGGCGCGCGGGTGGTGCGGGTGGAGGGGCCGCGGCAGTGGCTGGCCTTTCCGGCGGCGGAGTCCGCGGCGCCGCTGGTGGCGCGGATCGCGGCGGAGTATCCGCTGGTGGATCTCTCGGTGCGGGAGCCCGACATCGAGTCGGTGATCGCCAAGATGTACGTGGACCGATCAGCCGTGTGACGTGGCCCTCAGGGGTGGCTACTCTGCTCCCATGACGAGTGAACGGCCTGAGACGCGTGCCTCCGACGTCGAGCGCGAGCAGGTGGCGGAGCGGCTGCGGGAGGCGATGGCCGAGGGCCGGCTCACGATGGAGGAGTTCGACGAGCGGCTGGGCGCGGCCTATGAGGCGCGTACGCACGGCGAGTTGGTGCCGCTGGTCCGGGATCTGCCCGAACCGGGGACGACGACGGACGTGGTGCGCGCCGCCGACCGGGACACCTCCCCGGGCGTCTGGGCCGGCCGTGTCGGCCGCGAACCGGCCACGTCCAAGGGCGCGTTCGCGTTCTGGGGCGGCTTCGGCCGCAAGGGGGCGTGGACGGTGGGCCGGAAGTTCACGGCGGCCGTCTTCCAGGCGGGCGGCGAGATCGATCTGCGCGAGGCACGGTTCGAGGACCGCGACGTGGTGATCCGCTGCTTCACGATCATGGGCGGGGTCCATGTCACCGTCCCGCCCGAACTGGACGTCGAGGTCAGGGGCTTCGGCCTGATGGGCGGCTTCGGCGAGACGGGGCGCGACGACGCGGCGGTGGCCCCCGGTTCGCCGCGTGTGATCATCACCGGGTTCGCGCTGATGGGCGGGGTCGGGGTGGAGCGCAAGATCCCGGAGGCGGAGAAGCGCAGGCTCAAGGAGGAGCGCAAGCGCCTCCGGCTGGAGAAGAAGACGGAGCGCGACGAGCTGGAGTGAGGCGCGCGCCCCTTCCCGCGACGCGACGCCCCTTCCCGCGACGCGACGCCCCTTCCCGCGACGCGACGCGGCGCGCCGGATCCGCTCGGCGGCCGGCCCGCGGGCTCCGGCTCCACGGCCTGCGGCTCCGTTTCCATGGCCGGCCCGCGGGCTCCGCTTCCACAGCGGGCCCGCGGGCTGCGCTCCGGCTCCTACAGGTTGGCGGGCGCCTTGTTCTCCAGCAGGTCCAGGCTGAGCGCGCGGCCCATCGCCCGGTACCCGGCGTTGCTCGGGTGCAGGCCGTCGCCCGCGTCGTACAGCGGCCGGATCCGGTGCGGCGCGTACGGGTCGCGCACCACCCGGTCGAAGTCCACGACGGCGTCGAAGATCCCACCCGCGCGGATCTCCGCGTTGACCCGTTCCCGTACGGACTCGGTGACCGGGTTGTAGCCGCGGTGCGCGCCGAACGGCGTGAGCGTGGAGCCGATGACGCGCAGCCCGTGTGTGTGCGCCTGCCGGGTCAGCTCCCTGAGCCCGGCGGTGATCCTGGCCGGGTCGCGCTCCTGGCCGCGCAGGATGTCGTTGATGCCGAGGTCGATGACGACGGTCCGCACGCCCGCGCGGTCGAGGACGTCGCGCCGGAAGCGGGAGATGCCGCTCTCGCCCTTGCGGTCCCGCACGGAGTCCAGGAGGACCGTGTTGCCGCCGATGCCCTCGTTGAGGACTCCCATGTTCCGGCCGCGCAGCCGGTCGGCGAGCACGTCCGGCCAGCGGCTGTTCGTGTCGGTGCGCGAGCCCACGCCGTCGGTGATCGAGTCGCCGAACGCGACCACCGCCCCGCGCGACTCGCGGTTCTGGACGTCGACGGCGGTCAGATAGCGCCAGACCCTGCTCGGCTCGGTGTACGGGGTCCCGGAGGAGTCCTGCGTACGGTCGCCGTCGGCGAGGTACGAGGTCTGGAGCGCGGACGGGTGGTACGTGACGGGCCCGCCCGGGAGCGGCGTGTAGAGCGTGACCAGCAGATCGCCGTCGTAGGGCACGCGCAGCGCCACCGGGTCGCTGATGATCTGCCCGCCGGCCGGTATGGTCACGGCCGCCCGCCCGCCGAAGGTGAGCTGCCGCAGCGTTCCGTCGACCGCGCGCGGCCCGCCCGCGCCGACCGCGACGGAAGCGTGGCCGATCACGAGGGCGCCGGGGCTGTAGAGGTTGGAGAGGGTGACCCGGGCGCTGTTGCCGCCGATGCTGGTGTGCACGACGTTACGGATGGAACGCCCGGGGTGGCCGTTGGGCGCGTCGGTCTCGACCCCCGCCGGAGCCGTGGCCCAGGTGCCGGTCCAGGAGTCGGCGGAGGCGGGCGCGGCCCGTCCCGGCGGCGGGTTCTGGCCGCGCGGCCCTCCCGTACCGCTCGTGGCGGCCGTCCCGTTCGCGCTGTCGCCGCCGGTACCGGCGGAGCCCGCGTCCAGCAGGCCGTACGCGCCGAATATGGCGGCACACACCAGTGCGACCACCCCGACAAGCCCCCCGAGCAGGGCAAATCCGCGATGTCTGTTCATGGCCCCGTATCCCCTCGCCCCTCTGTACAGAACAATCATCCGGCATCGCGCCGGGAACTCGACGTGCGCCCCGGGAGTACGAGAGGAAGGGACACTGTGTACGAGTGGGTCTGTCATGAGGTGTACGTGGACGGGTGGAGCGGATGGAACGTACGGATCCGGATAAATCGGACCCGGGCAAGGCGTTGACGACGGGGACCTCCGGGGCATCGGGGCCCTCCGGGCCCTCGGGCACGTCCGGGACCTCCGGGACCTCCGGGACCTCCGGGGCGTCCGGCGGCGGGGCTCCGCGTGGCGCGGGGGGCCGCCGTTCCGGGCTGCCCGGGTTCTCGTACACGGCCGCCGACGAGGAGAAGCGGCGCGGCGTGCGCCGTATGAAGGCCACCGCCACCGGCCTGCTGCTCTTCGTCGCCCTGGTCTTCGTCCTCGCCACCTGGGCGAAGAACTCCGGCGCAGGCCCCTGGGCCGGTTATGTCGCCGCCGCGGCCGAGGCCGGCATGGTCGGCGCGCTGGCCGACTGGTTCGCGGTGACGGCGCTCTTCCGCCACCCCCTGGGCCTGCCCATCCCGCACACCGCGATCATCCCGAACAAGAAGGACCAGCTCGGCGCCTCGCTGGGCTCCTTCGTCGGGGAGAACTTCCTCTCCGCCGACGTCGTACGCGCCCGGCTGCGCGCCCTGGGCATCGGCGGCCGGCTCGGCGGCTGGCTCTCCCAGCCCGACCACGCCGACCGGGTCACCGCCGAGCTGTCCACGGCGCTGCGCGGCGCCCTGACCGTCCTGCGGGACTCGGACGTCCAGGCCGTGGTCGGCGAGGCGATCACCCGGCGCGCGGACGCGGCCGAGATCGCGCCGGGCATCGGGAAGACCCTGGACAAGATCGTCGCGGACGGCGCGCACCACCGGGCCGTCGACCTGATCTGCGCGCGGGCGCACGACTGGCTCGCGGCCCACGGGGACTCGGTCATGGACGCGGTCCAGGGCGGGGCGCCGGGGTGGACGCCCCGGTTCGTGGACCGCAGGATCGGGGACCGCGTCTACAAGGAACTGGTGCGCTTCGTCACCGAGATGCGCGACATGCCGACGCATCCGGCCCGTGGCGCGATCGACCGCTTCCTGCGGGACTTCGCCGCCGACCTCCAGTCCGACACGGAGACCCGGGCGCGCGTCGAGCGGCTGAAGTCGGAGCTGCTGGCCCGGCCCGAGGTGCAGGACATCATCGCCTCCGCCTGGTCCTCCGTACGCGGAATGATCATCTCGGCGGCCGAGGACGACCGCAGCGAGCTGCGGCTGCGGGCCCGCGCCTCGCTGCTCTCGCTGGGCGGCCGGCTGGTGACGGACGACCGGCTCCAGGGGAAGCTCGACGGGTGGATCGAGGACGCGGCGGCGTACGTCGTCTCCACCTACCGGGGCGAGATCACCTCGCTGATCTCGGACACCGTCGCGAGCTGGGACGCCGCCGACACGTCGAAGAAGATCGAGGCGAACATCGGCCGGGACCTCCAGTTCATCCGGATCAACGGCACGGTGGTCGGCGCGCTGGCCGGCCTGCTCATCTACACGGTGTCGCACGCGCTCGGCGGCTGAGGAAGCTCGGCGGCCGGGAAAGCCGGGCGGCCGGGAAAAAAGTGCTGGGCGCGTGTACCGGACCCTGTCGTCCGTTCACGCGCCCAGCCACCATGGGGGAGTTGCCCTGGAGTACGGGGCCCGGCCCCGGGGTGTTCAACGGTTCGGAGAAAACTTTTCCGGGGGATCCGCAGCCGGTCCTGAGACTGCTCCCGAGACCGCTCCCGAGGCCCGCCCCGAGGCCCGTCCCGGCGCCGGGGTCAGGACCCGCCGCGCCGGGTGACCGCCCAGGACGTGGCCGCCACCGCGCCCGCCACGCTGAAGACGGCGGGCCAGGCCCCGACCTTCCTGGCCAGGGGGTGCGACCCGGCGAAGGCGGCGACGTACAGCGTGGTCAGCCCCGCCGCGGCCGCCGTTCCGCCGGTACGGTGCCACTCGCGCGCGGCCACGGCTCCGGCGGCGGCGAGCGCGACCCCGCCGAGGGGGCGCTTCCTCGTCCACCGGGCGATCGCGTACCCGCCGACGAGCCCGCCCGCCGCCACGGCCGCCGCCGGGATCCTCGCTGTCGCCGCAGCCATGGCCGCCACCTCTCCTCGTCGTCCTGTCCGCCGGGCCGGATGCCGCGCGCACCCGGCCGAGCGTAACGACGTGACGGGACGGGCGACGCACGGAGCCGTATTCCGGCCACCGCGCCCGGCGCCGGCCGGGCCCCGCCCGCTCAGTCCGCGATGCCCTTGACGGTCTCGACGTCCTTGACGTCCTCGACGGTCTCGACGTCCTCGACGGTCTCGACGGTCTTGACGTCGTCCACGATGCGGCCGTCGCTCAGCTCCACCACCCGGTCCGCCAGATCGAGCAACTGCGGGTCGTGCGTGGCGACGAGGGCCGTCACCCCCTCGCTCCGTACCACCGTGCGCAGCAGCTCCATCACCATGAGCCCGGTGTGGGCGTCCAGTTGGGCGGTCGGCTCGTCCGCGATCAGCAGGGCCGGCCGGTTGGCGAGGGCGCGGGCCAGGGCCACGCGCTGCTGCTGGCCGCCGGACAGCTCGCCGGGGCGCTGCGCCGCGTGGTCGGTGAGGCCGACGAGGGCCAGCAGCAGCGCCACCCGCTCCTCGCGTTCGCGCGGATCGGCGCCGCGCAGCCGCAGCGGCACCCCCACGTTCTCGGCCGCGGTGAGCAGCGGGATCAGACCGAAGGACTGGAAGACGAATCCGACGCGGTCGCGGCGGAGTTCCAGCAGCCCGTCCTCACCGAGCTGCGAGAGGTCGGCGCCGTCGACGACGACCCTGCCCCGGTCCGGTGCGTCCAGGCCGCCGACCAGGTTGAGCAGGGTGGTCTTCCCCGCGCCCGACCGTCCTTTGAGCGCGACCAGCTCGCCCCGCTCGACGGTGAGCGAGGTGCCGCGCAGCGCTTGGACGGCGGCGGGACCCGTGCCGTACGAGCGGTGCAGGTCCTCCGCGTCGACCATCGGTCCGCCGGAGCCGCCGTCCGGCTCGGCGGTGGCCGGTCCCCCGGCGGTCCGGCGCGTGCTGGTGTGTTCCGTCATGGGCGTATCCCCCGAACGTCGTCGCCGCTGAATTGTCGGCCCGGCCAGGGTATGTGCGGGCACGGGGTAGGACATGGGCCCGTTCTGTGTTTGGGTGGACGTGGATCAACGGGGGAGACCTGGGGAGAGAGCCGCGGCCGACCGGGCCGGACGGGCGTACGGGTTGTCGGGGGAAGTGTGACGGGGTTCGTTCTTCTGCGTGCGGCGGGGCATCGGCTGCTGCTGGCCGCCGCGCTGCTCGCGGTGGTGCTGACCACCTGTGTCCTCGCCTCCCTCACCTCCTTCTCCGGCTCCGTCGGGGACACGGCGCTGCGCGAGACGCTGCGCGGCCGGGACGCCGCGTCCGCCGCGCTCGTCGTCGGCGCGGACATTCCGGTGGCGGGGCGCGACGCGGCGCAGCGCGCTGTGGAGCGGGGCGCCCGGGAGGCGTTCGACGGGCTGCCCGTGACCGTGCGGAAGCTGGAGCGCTCGGGCCCGTACGCGCTGCCCGCCTCGCTCCGGGCGTCCACGGCGCCGCTCGACGGGACCAAGCCGGACCTGACGCACTTCGCGGCCCTGGACCGCTCCCGGATCACGCTGACGGCGGGCGAGCTGCCGGGGCCGTCCGCCGCGGACGGCGCCGACGGCGGCTCCGCGGCAGCCGTCCCCGTGGCGCTGCCCGAGGCCGCGGCCCGGCGGCTGGACCTGGCGCCCGGCGCGCGGATCGTGCTCACCGACCGGCTGACCGACGACCGGCTGACCGTACGGATCACCGGGGTGTACGAGGCCACCGACGCCACCGAGCCGTACTGGCGGCTGGACTCGCTCGGCGGACGCGGCGTCCGCGAGGTCGACTTCACCACCTACGGACCGCTCCTCACCGACGCGTCCGTCCTCACCGCGGGCCGTTTCCCCTCCCTCACCACCGGCTGGCTGGCCGCCGCCGACTACCGGGGCGTCACCACCGACCGCATCGACGCCCTGCGCACCGCTTCCACCCGGGTCCCCGAGCGGCTGCGCGAGGAACCGGCGCTCGGCGGGGGCGCGGCGGTCACCACCGCGCTGCCGTCGCTCCTCGACCGGACCGAGCGGGCGCTGCTGGTCTCCCGGTCCACGCTGGTGATCGTCGCGCTGCAACTGCTCCTCCTGGCCGGGTACACCCTGCTGCTGGTGGCCCGGTCGCTCGCCGCCGAACGGGCGGGCGAGACGGGCCTGTTGCGGGCGCGCGGCGCCTCGCGCGGCCGGCTCGCCGCCCTCGCCGCGACGGAGGCGCTGCTGCTGGCCCTCCCGGCGGCCCTGTGCGCCCCGCTGCTGGCGGCCCCGCTGACCGGGCTTCTCGCGCGCGGCTCCGCGCTCGGCGGCGACGGGGCGGGGACGGCCGGCCTCGGCGGCTTCCCCGCCTGGCCGGTGTGGGCGGTCTCGGCGGCGGTCGCGCTCTGCTGCGCGGCGCTGATCGTGCTGCCCGCCCTGGCCGGGCGGGCGGGGGCGGGCGACTCCCTCGGGGCGCCCGGCCGGGCTGCCGCCCTGCCCGCGCCCGTCCGCGCGGGCGCGGACCTCGCCCTGCTGCTCGTCGCGGCCCTGGCCTACTGGCAGTTGGACCGCAGGACCGGTGAGGGCGGCAGCGCCGGGGTGCTCGGCGGCGACCGCGAGGGCCGTCTCGGGATCGATCCGGTGCTGGTCGCGGCGCCCGCGCTGGCGCTGCTCGCCGGTACGGTGCTCACGCTGCGGCTGCTGCCTCCCCTGGCGCTGCTCGCCGAGCGCCGCGCCGCCCGGGGCCGCGGTCTGCCCGGCGCGCTGGCCGCCCACCGTCTCGCCCGCCGGTCGCTGCGCGGCGCCGGACCCGTACTGCTGCTGGTCCTCGCCGTGGCGACCGGCCTGCTCGCCCTCGGCCAGAGCGCGTCGTGGGACCGGTCCCAGCGCGACCAGGCGGACTTCGCGACGGGCGCCTCGGTCCGCGTCCTGGACGGCAGGCCCGCCGACCCCGGTCAGGCCGGTCTCTACGCCGCGCTGCCGGGGGTACGGCAGGCCGCGCCCGCCCACCGTACGGACGCGGCCCTCTCCGGCGGCCGGACGGCGACCGTCCTCGCGCTGGACACCGCCCACGCCGAGGAGGGCCTGCTGCTGCGGCCCGACCTCGCCGACGAGCCCGCCGCGAGCGTGCTGGCCGCGACGGCGACCGCACCCGGCTCCGGGGGCCGGGGCCCGGAGCGGGCCGCGGACCAGAGCCGTGCCCGTACCGGGATCGCGCTGCCCGACGACACCCGCCGTCTCACCGTCGACGTACGGATCACGGCGGGGAAGGACGCGTCGCGGGCCCCCGCCGCTACCCTCCTGGTGGTGGTCGAGGACCGCTTCGGCATCCCGTACCGGCTCGGCGCCGGGAAGGTGCCCGCCGACGGGCGGCTCCACCACGCCACCCTCGACCTCGACCTGACCGCCGCGGGCACCCGCGCCGCCCCCGCCGGGCCGCTGCGCGTGACCGGGCTGCGGCTGGGCGGTACGGCCCCGGAGGAGCGGGCCGAGCAACACCGGCTGACCGTCGAGCGGTTGCTCGCCACGGGCGCGGGCGACGACGCGCGTCCGGCGCCGGTCCCCGTACCGGACGGGACGCGCTGGCGCGGCAGCGTCACGGTGACGGAGGACTCCGAGGAGAGCGCGCCGAAGACCCTGGAACCGGCCGCGTCCGCGCCGGGCACGGCGGCGCCGCTGACCGTCGCCTATCCGACAGGACGGTCCGAGCCCTTCACCGAAGGCTCCTTCGCCGTCCGGCTCGATGTCGTGGGCGCCGCCGCCCCCGAGCGGATCGCGGCCGTCGCCACCGACGGCTTCCTGCGCGCCACCGGGGCCCGGCGCGGCGACAGCGTCGATCTGACGCTGGCCGGGGAGCAGATACGGGTGACCCTCGTGAAGACCGTGCGGGAGCTGCCGACGACGGGCACGGCGGAGGACCTGGAGACGGACTCGGGCGACGGTACGGAGGCGGGCACCTCCCAGCAGCCGCGGAACGGGGAGGACACGGCGGGCGCCGGCGGGCTCCTCGTCGACCTGCCGGCCGTCAACGCGGCCCTCGCCGCCCGCACCGACCGCGCGCTCATCCCCAACGAGTGGTGGCTGAGCACCGACCCCGGCGCCACCGCGCGCGTCGCCGCCGCGCTGCGCGACCGCGACGACGGCGGCAGCGGCCCCGGCAGGGTCCTCGTACGCGACGAGACGGCGGCCGGGCTGCTCGGCGACCCGCTCGGCGAGGGGCCGCGCGCCGCGCTGATCGCCGTCGCGCTGGCGGCGGCGGCCCTCGCCGCCATGGGGTTCGCGGTCGCCGCCGCGGCCTCCCTGCGCGAACGGAGCGCCGAACTCGCCGTCCTGCGCGCCCTCGGCGCACCCCGCCGCGGCCTCGCCAAGCTGGTCGTGACGGAACAGGGCGTGCTGATCGCCCTCGGCCTGGCCGTCGGCACCGCGCTCGGCGCCCTGCTGACCTGGGCACTCGTCCCGCTGACCGTGCTGACCACCCGCGCGGGCCGCCCGGTGCCCCAGGTGCTCGTCGAACTCCCGCTGCCCCAGGCGGCCCTGTTCCTCGCGGGCGTCGCCGCCGTGCCCCTGCTGATCACCGCGGCCCTCGCCGTCCGCCGCGGCGCCGACCCCGCGGTCGCGCTCCGCCACCAGGGGGACCACTGACATGACCCGCACACAGAACCCGGACACGCCGAGGGCCGCGCGCGCCGTCGCCCCCTGGGTACGGACCCGGCTGCGCACCGCCCCCGGCGCCGCCGCGGCCTTCGGCGCGCTCGTCCTGCTCACGGCCTTCCTCGCCGCCGCGTTCCCCCGGGCCGTCGACGCCTACGAGAGCGCGGGGCTGCGCCGTGAGATCACCGCCGCGCCCGTCGCCGACACCATGGTGCGGATGACCGCCCCCCAGGCGGGCCTCGAACTCCCGGAGCCCGCCCGGGTCGCGGCGATGCGCCCCGAGGCGATCGAAGCCGTGTACCGGGAGGCGGCGACGCGGCTGACCGACCCGCTGCGGGCCGACCTCGCGCAGTCGGCGTACGGGGTGCGCACCGGCGAGGCCCTGATCGGCACGGACCGCTGGCTCCCGCGCCCCGACGCGGTCCCGCCCCGCTTCACACTGGCCGCGCAGTCCGGGCTGGCCGCGCACGCCACCGTACGGAACGGACGGCTGCCGTCCGCCGGCCCGCACGGCGCGGACGCGCGCACGACGGAGCTGGAGGCCGCCGTGACCACGGCGACCGCCCGTGAACTGCGGCTGCGCGTGGGCACCGTACTGGCCCTGAGCGACGCGTACGGGGCCCCGGCGCTCACCGTACGCATCACCGGCCTGGTCGAACCCCGCGACCCGGAGGGCGGCTACTGGTCCGCGGAACCCCTCCTGCGCACCCCGGGGCTGACCGCCACCCCCACCAAGCCGCCGCAGTTCCGCTGGGAGGCGGGGCTCCTGCTGGCGCCCGAGGCGGCGCCCGCGTTTCTGGGCATCCGCGCGGATGCCCAGAAGTACTGGAACTTCGCCCCCGCCATCGGAGGGCTGACCGCGGCGGACGCCCCCGAACTGGTGCGCGGGACCGCCGCCCTGGAGGACGGCCCCGGCCTGTTGCGGATGCGGGAGATCGCGGGCGGCAACGCGGCCGTGGAGACCCGCCTCGGCGCGATCGCCGCCGACCATCTCGCGACGCGCGAGGCGATCTCGCGCATCGTCGTCGTCGCCGCCTTCGGGATGGCCGCCGTCGCCGCCGTCGTCCTGGCGATGGCCGGCGGCCTGATCGCCGCGGGCCGCGCCACCGAACTCGCCCTGCTGCGTTCGCGCGGCGGCTCCCTGGCCGGCATCGGCGGCCGGCTGCTCGCCGAGACCGCCGTGATCGCGCTGCCCGCCGCCGGGGCGGCCCTGCTGCTGGCGGCCGTCGTCCTCGACGGAGACGGGGTGCGGCTGCTGCCCGCGGTGTACGGGGCGAGCGCCGTCGCGCTGCTCGCCTGCGTGGCCATGCCGCTCCGGGCCGTCCTGCCGCTGCGCAGGGCCCGCGCGCACGGGGAGCGCGACGACCTCGCGGCGGCCCGGCCGAGCCGCCGCCGCACCGTCGCCGAACTGACCCTGCTCCTGCTGGCCGTCGCCTCGGTGGCCGCGCTGCGCCGCCGGGGCACCGCGTCCGGTTCCCCGGACGGCGCGGGCGACCTGCTGGTCAGCGCGGCCCCCGTCCTCGTGGCGCTGATCGCCGCGCTCGTCCTCGTACGGCTCTACCCGCTGCCCCTGCGCTACGCGGCCCGCCCGGCGGCCCGGCTGCGCGGGATCGTCGGCTTCCTGGCACTGGCGCGCGCGGGCCGGTCCTCCGCCACGGCGACGGCGGCGCCCCTGCTGGCGCTGCTCATCGCGCTGACGACGGCGGCGTTCGGCGGCTCCGTCCTGACGGGCATCACGGAGGCGCGCGACCGGGCCGCCGTGCTGGCGGTCGGCGCGGACGCCCGGATCTCCACCCCGGGCGACGCCCTGCCGCTGCCCGCGGGCACCGAACGGTCGGTGCGGGAGACGGACGGCGTACGGGAGGCGACGCCGGTACGCATCGACACGGTGGCCGAACCGGCCCCGGCGCCCGGGGACGGCCCCGCGCTCCAGAAGCCGGTCACCCTGATCGGCGTGGACCCGGGACCGTACAGCCGCCTCGCCCGGCTCCAGGGCCTCGGGGCCTTCCCCGCCGGGGAGTTGACGGCGCGCGGCCCCGACGGGACGGTCAACGCCGTGGCGTCGCCCGCGACCGCCGCCCGGCTGGGCACCGGACCGCGCCGGATCGTCTCGTCGGCGGGCGAGGTCACCGTACGGATCACCGCGGTCAGGCCGGACACCCCGGCCGCGCCCCGCACCGAGTTCCTGCTGGTGGACCGGGCTGCGCTGACGGCACGGGAACCGACCACGCTGCTGGTCACGGGGGAGCGGCTGCCCGGCGCGGACCTGCGGGCGGCGGCGCGGACCGCCGAGGTGACCCTGCTGAGCGAGGAGCGGGCGGCGTTCACGCCCTCGCCGCTCCAGTCCGGCGCCGAACGGATCTACACCGTCGCCGTCCTGGCCGGCGCGCTCTACGCGGTCGTCGCGCTGCTCCTCTCCTTCCTGCATGCCGCCCGGGAACGGACCGCCCTGCTGGCCCGGCTGCGCACCATGGGCCTCACCGGCCGCCAGGGCCGTCTGCTGCTCGGCCTGGAAGCGCTGCCGCAGGCGCTGCTCGCCGCCGGGGGCGGCATCCTCGTCGGCTGGGCCACGATCCGGCTGCTGGCCCCCGGCATCGACCTGGCCCAGCTCGCGGTGGCGTCGGCGGCCCCGGTGTCCTCCGCGGGCGGCGTGTCGCTGCGTACGGACGGCTGGTCCCTGGTGCTCCCGGCGCTCGCCGTACTCCTCCTCGCGGGGGCGGTCGCCGCGGCGCAGGCGTGGTGGGCGGGCAGACGCGCATCGATCACGGAGCTGAGAGCGGGAGACACACGATGACGGAACCGGCCCTGCCCCCGACCCTCGACGACCTGGAACAGCAGGCGACGGCGCACCGCGACCGCCCCTCGTACGGGCACGACGCGCTGATCACCTGCGACCGGCTGGTCCGTGTCTTCACCACGGACGGAGTCGAGGTGCAGGCCCTCCAGGGGCTCGACCTCACCGTCCAGGGCGGCGAGTTGATGGCCCTGGTCGGCGCGTCCGGCAGCGGCAAGTCGACCCTGATGAACGTCCTCGCGGGCCTCGACGTCCCCACCGCCGGCGCGGCCAGGGTCGCGGGCCGCGACCTGCTCACGATGAACGCGAAGGTGCGGCTGGAGTACCGCCGCGAGGTGGTCGGATTCGTCTGGCAGCAGACCTCGCGCAACCTCCTGCCGTATCTGACGGCCGCCCAGAACATCGCCCTCCCCATGCAGCTGAGAGGACGCGGCGCCCCACGGAGCGCGCGCACGTCCAGGGCGAGGGCGGAGCGGACCCGGGAGCTGCTGGCGATGCTCGGCGTCACCGAGTGCGCCGACCGCCGCCCCCACCAGCTCTCCGGAGGCCAGCAGCAGCGCGTCGCGATCGCCGTCGCCCTCGCCAACTCCCCCTCCGTGCTCCTCGCCGACGAACCGACCGGCGAACTCGACTCGGCGACGGGCGAGGAGGTCTTCGCGGCGTTCCGCCGGGCCAACGAGGAACTGGGCACGACGATCGTCATCGTCACGCACGACCAGGCGGTCGAGAACGAGGTACGCCGTACGGTCGCGATCCGCGACGGCCGCACCTCCTCCGAGGTCCTGCGCCGTACGGAGATCGACGCGCAGGGCCAGGAATCGGTGGTGGCCAGGGAGTACGCGATGCTGGACCGGGCCGGACGGCTCCAGTTGCCCACGGAGTACACGGCGGCGCTGGGCATGGAGCAGCGGGTGCTGCTGGAGCTGGAGCAGGACCACATCCAGGTGTGGCCGGACGACCCGCGCTGACGCCCGGTGGCGTGTTCCCGCCGACCCGCCGCGCCCGCCGCGCCTGCCGACCTGCCGCGCCTGCCGACCCGCCGCGCCAGCCTGCCGACCCGCCGCGCCTGCCTACCCGCCCGTCGTCGCCGCGCTCCGCACCTCGGCGGCGCGCGCCCGGACCCGCTCCGGCGCCAGCGCGGCGGGATGGCGCACGGGCGGGGCCTCACCCCGGCAGCCCCCGCACTCCCCGTCGCGCAGGGCCTCCGCCCGTCCGGGCGCCCGGCAGGTGCGACACTCCACGACGGCCGCCGACGGCCCCGGTGCGGGCGGCGAACCGGCCGGTTCCGGCGGCAGCTTGGCGGTGAGCCGGGACCGTACGAGTCCGGCCGGATGATGTACGGGCGAGGGCAGCCCGTCGGTGAGGGCCCGCAGCACGTCCTCCTCACCCGCGTCCCGTACGAACCACTCGGCGACCAGCGGTTCCAGCGCCGCGCAGTCGGCGGCGGACAGTGACAGGGCGGGGCACCGCCGCCCGACGGAGGCGAGCACCGCGTACCCCCGCGACCGCCCGGCCGCCCGCGCCGGACGGCTCACGACCGCCGCGCCCCGCGCCTCGGCCCCGTCCGGCTCCGCCCCCGGGGCGCCCCCGGAGAGCTGCGCCGTCCAGGAACCACCGTCCCGCGCGGCCCGGGAGAACCACGTTCGAGTGACCCACCGCCTCCCGCCCGGCCCGACGACCAACTCCCGCCGCCGCAGGAGATGTCCGGCCCGCTCAAGGAAGTTCAGGGCGGTGCGTAAGGCGCACTGCCCGTACTCCATCACCTTGGCCAGCGCTTTCACCGAGATATCGGCGCCGTCGGGCAGCCGGTCGATGAACCCGGCGACGGCCGCCTCACGCCCCGGCAGCAGCGCGAAGTCATCGGAGGAGCGCCCCGGTTGCCCGGCAACCGAACGCTTGCCGTACCCGGGACTCGCCATCGGGTGGGAAGCGGTGTGCAAGCGCGTCGGCGCGTTACTAGACTGCGGAGCAGCCAAAGGGATCGCCTCTTTCGATCTCGTCGGTCAGGCCTCCGTCCGGTGCTGAGAACACCAGGCGGAGGCTGTTTTACGTCCAGGGGCACGCTAGACGCTGCTCACCCCGAGTGGCAACCCGATCACAAGAAGTCAACCCCCGTTGCCCGATGGACGCGACCGACCCCCGCCGTGAGGCGCGGGCCGACGGGGGCGAGGGCGCCCCGGCCCCAAGCGGTGTGATGAACTGCCAACTGATCACCGCTGGTCACAAGGGGGATACATGACTGCCGAACCACCGGCCCCGCAAGCGCCCGATGCCACGACCGCCGAACCGGCCCGTACCGAACGGGATCGCCGCCGGGCGCGCCGTATCGAAGGCTGGTCGATCGTGTGGGTGCTCCTGGCCCTGATGATCTGGCTGGGGTTCCTCTTCCTGATGCTCGCCGACTACGGCCCCGAGTACAGCGGCAGGTCCATGTGCCGAGGCCCACTGGTCGACCTGGAGACCGACAGATACCGCTGCCGCGACGCGTGGCGGGAGTGGCCGGCACTGATGGGCGTCCTCGCGCTGGCGTCCTTGACCACCGTCATCGCGGCGGCCACCACGGTCTACGCCAAGGTCCTCACCCGCCTGACCCCCCAGGACACCCCCGGCTCCGGCTCCGGCCCGGCCTGACCGCGACACGGGGAGGGTGGGTGGGGGGTGACAAGACCCCACCCATCCTCACAAGCAGAGCTCGCCCCCCGAAACCCGAGCCCCGAGCCCACCGACGCCCCGCAAACCCCCTGATCTGAGGCCCGGCCCGCCGCCCCCTGACTCCGAAGCTCAAGCTTCGAGCCGCCCACCTACTCCTGTGTGGCGCAGGGCGCCGACGAACAGATCCCATGCATCAAGCTGCACAGCTATGTGAGGGCCCCGCGGCATCTTCGAGTCGCGGATTCCCACTCCGGCTGCTCCAGCGGCGGCCACCTCTATGCATTCACCACCGGCTCCGTTGCTGTAGCTGCTCTTCCGCCACTGGTCTCCTATGAGGGGCGAGGTCATCGAGCGTGATCCTCCATGGCTGAGTGGATCAGTGAAGCTGATCGCTGCGGGCTCAGGGCGAGCGCCCTGAGGTGGTCGAATGCCTTGGTGTAGATGCTTACATCCGAGGGGAGTTCGAGATAGACCGAGTCGGTCAGCCCCTCCCGATACACCACGTCGGGGTCCTCCTGCTCAGGGAAGCCGAGCACGGTGAAGGGGCCGGTACTCGGGTAGGCCCCCGCGTCGTAGGGCAGTACCTGCACCGTTACGTTCGGCAGCCTCGCCACTTCCAGCATACGTTCGAGCTGGCGCGCCATTACCTGGTGGTTTCCGACGACTTGCATGACCACGCTCTGGTGCACAACAGCCCAGACATCAGGCGGATTCGCCTGGGTGAGGAGTTCCTGGCGCCGCATGCGTACATCGACGAGGCGTGGGATCTCGCTGTGGGGCAGGTCGGGAGTGACGCGGCTCAGTTCAGAGGTGTACTCGGCCGTCTGCAAGAGTCCAGGAATGAACTCGCCCTGGTAGGTGCGCAGATTGCTCGCTGCCTGTTCGAGCCCCACGTACACGGAGAACCAGGAGGGAACGGCACTGCCGTGCGCGTGCCACCACCCCTTGGTCTTCGACTGCTTGGCAAGAGACTTCAGCAACTCGCGCAGCTCGTCCGATGTCCCGTAGAAGCGGCACAGTGCATCGACATCGGACGGTTGCACCCGTCCTTGCCCTGTCTCCAGTCGGTTGACCTTGGAGCCGCTCCAGTCAAGCTCCTTGCCTACTTGGTTGCAGGTCAGGGCGTGTTCCTCACGCAACTTCTTGAGCTCGATCGCCAGCCGTCGACGCCGCGCCGTAGGTGATCCGGCCACTTCAACTCCTCATGAGGCGGGGGAGGTTCCATCCCATCCGAAAGAAGGAGGTGCGCCAATCACTCGTTGGGGGGAATCCCGCCGTGCACATTGCATCGCGGGATGCGCGGATGCCATCCTCACATACAGCGCGTGACTGTTCGTACACAGAACGGCGGAAGGTGAGGCGCATGTTCGCTGACCATCTCGACTGCATGCAGAGAAAGCCCTGGGAGGTTCCGTTCCTGGCTGAACCGAGAGAGGTGGCCGGCCTGCGTCGGGTGCTCCGCATGCACATGGAGTTCTGGGGACTGTCGGAGGTCATCGCTCCGGCTCAGATCTGTGTCAGCGAGATGGTCACCAACGTCATCAGGCATGTGGGCGAAGGGACGCCGACCATGCTCGCTGTCTCGATGCGGGGCACCCATGTGCGCCTGGAACTGCGCGACCCGGACACTCGGGCCTTTCCTGCTCTGCTCGCACCCGGCGATGACGCGGAGTCAGGACGCGGGATGCTGCTGGTGGATGAACTCGCTGACAGGTGGGGAGTCGTGCTCCGCCCGAACGCAAAGATCGTCTGGTGCGAACTGTCCACGACGCTGACGTCACCGTCCGGCCATACGGGAGGTCCCCGAGTAACCCGAAGCGAAGCTCTCCTGACGTCTTACGCGGCAAAGCGCCCCTTGGGCGATGAAGTGGGCAGTCCCCTGTCGGTCGCCGTGGCGGAGGAGGTCGCAATCGACGTGATCGCTGACCTCCTCCACTGGCTACGAGCCCACGGCTGCGACCCGGACGAAGCCCTCGATCACGCCCAGACGCGTTTTGAAGCAGAGTTAGTGGATTCGTGACGATACTTCCGAAAGGGGTTACGCGAGTCGGTCGCCCCAGCGTGCGCGATGCTTTCTGATGAACTCGACGCCTATGTCGTGCCCTTTTGCGCGCCTTAGTTCTGTGACGAACTTTTGCGTAAGGCTGTCGATCACTTTGAAAGAGTCGGTGATGAGGAGCGCGCCCCGGTCGAATCGTGCGTGACAATTTGGGCAGAGGCACAGGATGTTTTGAGAAACATCCTTACCAAAGTGGGGTTTCCCTACGGCTTGAATGTGTGCCGCTTCGCTGTATGCCTCGCCTGTAGGCGAGACGACGAGGCGGTTGGCGCAGATCTGGCACGTATTGTCGTGGAGTGCCTTGACGCTGCGTGCCGCATTCGTATCGCGAACGAGTCGACTTTGGTTGATGTATCGGCGCGCTTGCTCTTCGAAGTTGGTGGCTTCGTCTGCCGCAGGGTCTACCTGCTGAGGTGAGACCTCCTCGTCTGGGGCGATCTTGAGGAGTTGGAACTGGCAGATAAGGAAGCCTTCTTGGCCGAAGGTCATCCAATGGTCTGCCACGCGATAGAGCCCGCGGTAGCGGTATCCACCCATGGCTCGGCGTCGGGTTTTTCCTCTAATGTCGAGACCTTGAATCACTCGAACAGGGAGACCGAGGGCCCGGGAGACGACCAAGGCCGCGTTTCCCTCGTCGTCGAGTGACTGGTCAGATATCATTCGTCCGGTTTCTCGATCTCGCCCCCCTTCGCCGGTGTACTTGATCTCATCGCCACCGTCGGCGTCGTCAACATATCCACCTGATAGGACGATGGAGTCGGCGCCTGTTTTTGCTGTTCCGGAGATTCCTCGGCCGCTGAAACGATGCAACCCGTGTGCGTGGAGCTCCCTGTGGCCTTTGAACCAGTCCCCCTCAGCGACACCATCGGGGGTACCAAACTCAGCTTGCTTCGAATCACTCGGCATAAGCCATGGTCTCACCATGTGGTCCCAGGGTTCCATGTTGTTTCGTGGTCGAGCTGGAGCGGGCAAGAGGCACGGTCTGATCCCGTGGTCCTCAGGAAGCCGCCCCGTGGCACTCCCGGTAAGCCTTCGTCGAGCCGCACCAGCAGGCCGCGTTGCGGGACGGGGGCCAGGGGGTGGCTCGGCCTCGGGCGGCCAGGGTGGTGGCGTACAGGGGGAGCAGGGCGGACTCGGTGGGGGAGGACTGTTCCGAGGCGGCGAAGGCTTCGTACGAGGGGACCGTGGCCGTGACGATGCCCAGGTTGGGGGTGCCCGCGGCGGCGAGGTCGCGGAGGGCGGATTCGAGCTGGGTCAGGTGTGCTTCGTGCGAGGGGTACTCGGTGGTGAGGGAGGGGTACGCGGCCAGGAGTTCGGTGAGTTCGCCGGCCGGCCAGTGCAGGAGCGCCACGGGGAACGGGCGGGACAAGGCGGTGCGGTAGGAGCCCAGTTCGGCGCGGAGGCGGGTGATCTCGGCCTGGAGTTCGTCCGGGTTGTCGGAGCCCAGGGCCCAGAGGCGCTTGGGGTCGTGGAGTTCGTCCAGGGCGACGGTGGCCGGGTTGACGCGGTCGGCGAGGGCGTCCCACGTGTCGTGGTCCAGGCCCAGCAGGCGGCGTACGCGGTGGCGGCCGATGAGGAGGGACTGGGTGGCGTACGGGACCTCCTCGTCCGGGGCGAGGAGGAGTTCCAGGGCCTTGGTGAACGAGTCGTGGGCCGCTTCCAGCTCGTCGTGGGACTCCAGGGTCTCCGCCACGATCTCCCACGGCGCGGGGTCCAGCGGGGCCGCGGTGCGCAGCCCTTCGATGATCGCGCGGGCCTCCGCCTCGTGGCCGTACTCCCAGAGGTTGGCGGCCTGGAGCGCCTTCACCAGATGGAGGTGGTCGGGGGACGCCGCGAGGAGGGTGTCGTAGAGGCCGGTGGCACGGTCGCGGTCGCCGGCCAGCTCCAGATGGGCGGCGGCGCGGAGGAGCAGGGGCTCCTGGTCCTCGGGGTACTGGGCAGCGGTGCGCAGCAGGCGCTCGGCTTCCGCGGTGTGGTCGGCAGGCAGCATGTCGGGGCGCATGGTCCACACCGTACTGCCGTACCGCGCGGGGGTGGAGGGGGGTGGCGGGGAGGGGCGAGGGGGAGAGGGAGGTGAGGGGGGAAGGGAGGGTGAAGGGCGGGGGAAGGACGGGAGAAGGGCGGGGGCGGGGGCCGTTGTGACCGGCCGCTCCCGCGCGCTCGTCCCGGTCCCGGGCGGCCCGGTCGGTGGGTCAGAGGCGGCAGCTGATCTCCATGCCGTCCTCCACGGGGAAGGGCACGCTCCGGTAGCCGTTCGCCGGGTCGCGTACGTAGGCGAGGTACGGCGCGAGGTCGGGCAGGTCGATGTCGTCGGCCACGACGAGGGTGCCGGGGCGCAGACGCGGTTCGAGGAGTCGCAGGACCGGCAGGCAGAGGTTCTTCCAGCCGTCCAGCAGGACGAGGTCCGGGGCGTCGTCGAGTCCGCCGAGGGTGGTGCGGGCGTCGCCCTCCAGGACGGTGATCAGGTCGTCCAGGCCGGTCTCGGCGAAGGTGCGGCGGGCCGCGGCGATCTTGTCCTCGCTGAGTTCCGTGGTGATGACGCGGCCGGTCCCGTTGTCCCGTACCGCCGCGGCCAGATACAGCGTGGAGATCCCGTACGACGTGCCGAACTCGACGACCGTGGTCGGGCGGACCGCCCGGACCAGGCTGTAGAGCAGTTCGCCGCCCGCGGCGGAGATCGGCATGTAGATCCCGGCGGCGGCGTCGGCCTGCTCCTGGGGGGTCAGTGCCGTGAAGCCGTCGGGCAGCCGGGTGGCGGTGGCGTCGTCCTGTTCCGCCCGTCCGAACATCCGGCCGAGGGCTGTGGCGATACGGGGGTCGGTGAGCGTGTCGGTGTAGGTCATGGCGGCTAGAGTAGACGCGACGTTGCGTCACGTCTAGAGGGAATACCCTGAGCGCGGGGAGGCGATGCGAGATGGCACCTGCGGCACACGCCGCCGAGGCGAGCGATGCGGGCCGACGTGACGCACCGGCCGGATCGGATGGATCAGGCGGTACGGGCGGTACAGGCGGTGCAGTCGGTACGAGTGGTATCGGTCGGACGGGCGGTACCGACGGCGGTGGTACGGGCGGAGCCGCGCGGCGGCACCACGGGAACCGGCACGGGCGCAGCGAGCAGGCCCGGCTCGCGGTGCTGGAGGCGGCCGACGGGCTGCTCGTCGAGAAGGGCTTCGCCGGCGTCACGATGGAGGGCATCGCCACGCGCGCCGGGGTGGCCAAACAGACCATCTACCGCTGGTGGAGCACGAAGACCGAGGTCCTGACGGACGCCTTCCTCCAGGACGCGGCCGAGGACCTGACGCCTCCCGACTCCGGCGACATCGCCCTCGACCTGCGGGAGTATCTGCCCCGGCTGGCCTGGTTCCTCGGCGAGTCCGACCCCGGCGCCGTCTTCAGGGCGCTGATCGCCCAGGCGCAGCACGATCCCGCGTTCGCCCAGGACTTCCGGACCCGCTGTCTCGACGCGCAGCGCGCCCGCGACCGCCTGCCGCTGGAGCGCGCCGTGCGGCGGGGGCAGCTCCCGGCCGGTCTCGATGCGGCGGCCGAGACGGACCAGCTCGTGGGTCCCCTCTACTACCGCGTGCTGGTGACCGACGAGCCGGTCGGACGCGGATTCACCGACGGGCTCGTCGAGGCGTTCCTCCACCGGCACGGGCTGACCCCGCCGGGCGCCCCCCCCCCCCGGCGGCGGAGCCGCCGGGGGGGGGGGCGGGGGGGGCGCCGGCGGGGTGGGTGTAGAACAACCTCCCGCCGCGCCCCAC
>NZ_JBHZDA010000014.1:44680-50886 GCF_042755665.1 Streptomyces sp. NPDC059142 | reverse complement strand
GGATTCACCGAGGGGAGCGTCGCGGCGTTCATCCACCGGAACGGGCTGCCCCCGCCGGCCGCAAACGCCGCTTTAACGCGTACCGGCGGGGGCGGGGCTCGGGGCCGCCACTGTCGTTCTTCTGTACGATCCGGCGCCCGCGGCCCATCGTGTATAACGAAGGGAAGTGAACGAAGGGGAAGTGATGGACGGAGCGGAGAGCGGAGGAGGCAGGCCCATGGTCCGCAGCGCGCTGCGCCTGTTGCGCCCCGCCCTTTTCCTGGTCTTCCTCCTCGCCGAGTTCCTGCTCCTCGACGCGAGCAGCCTCTCCGCCGCCGTCGCGCTCGCCGCGACCGCCACCGCCGCCGCGGGCTCCGCCCTCGTCGTCTGCGCCGTGATCACCGCGCGCTCCGTGCCCGCCCACCCTCCGCACCGGGTGCGGACGGCCATCCGCGACCGCGAGCAGCGCACCGCCTTCCTGCCCCAGCGCGATCCCGACGCCTCGGGCCGTACCAGGCCCCGAGCCCCCGGCCGTTCCCTGCCGACGGCCTTCGCGTAGGGGCACGCCCCCCTCTCACCGTTCCCTCTCCGGGCACCCCGCGCCGGCCGCCACGTCCCGCTGCCCCGCCACGCCTCGACGGCGCGACGCCCTGACGTTCCGACGTCCTGAGGCCGCGACGCCCTGACGTTCCGACGTCCTGAGGCCGCGACGCGCCGGCAGCGTCCTTCGTCCGGTACGACGAGACCCCCGGAGGGCTCACCTTGTCCGCGTTCATGTCCGTATTCGCCCACCTGGTCGGGCAGCTTGCCGATCTGCTCCAGCCGCTCTTCCACGCGGGCGCCGCCGCCGCGGCGATCATCCTGTTCACCGCGTGCGTACGGCTCGCGATCCACCCCCTGTCGCGGGCCGCAGCCCGGGGGCAGAAGGCGCGCACGAAGCTGGCGCCGCAGATCGCCGAGCTGCGCAAGAAGCACGGGAAGAACCCCGAGCGCATGCAGAAGGCGCTCATGGAACTGCACACCAAGGAGAAGGTCTCGCCGCTCTCCGGCTGCCTGCCGAGCCTGGCGCAGATGCCCGCGTTCTTCCTGATGTACCACCTCTTCTCCAGCCGGGAGATCGGCGGCGAGGCCAACGAACTCCTCGGTCACTCCCTCTTCGCCGCGCCCCTCGGCGAGCGCTGGACGCACGCGCTCGCGGACGGCGGTGTCCTCGGCGGCGCCGGAGTGGTCTACCTGGGGCTCTTCGCGATCGTCGCCGCTGTCGCCACCTTCAACTACCGGCGTACGAAGATCCAGATGGCGAACGCGCCCGCGCTGCCGGCGGGCCCGGACGGCGAGCAGGCCCCCGGGGCAGGGGCGATGAGCGCGATGACGAAGATGATGCCGCTGATGTCCTTCGCGACGCTCTTCACCGTCGCCGTCGTGCCGCTGGCCGCCGCGCTGTACGTGGTGACCAGCACGACCTGGACCGCCGCCGAGCGGTACTTCCTGTACCGGGACGCGCCGGTCGCGGGCGCCCTCGCCCCCGGCACGGTGATGTGAGGGTGCTCCACGGGCGTCCACGGGGTGGTCGGGGTCTTGCCCCGACTGCCGCGCAATGATCGGATGTCTCGCAGATCCGGCCGACCAGAGGGAGACCAGGAACCATGAAGCTGCTGCGTGTCGGTACGCCGGGGGCCGAGCGCCCGGCGCTGCTCGACCAGGACGGGACGACCCTGCGGGACCTGTCCGCTCTCGTCCAGGACATCGACGGGGCGCTCCTCGCCGACGAAGCCGCGCTGGAGGGGATACGGCGGGCAGCCGCCGCCGGTGAGCTGCCCGTGCTCGACGGCGCGGGGACGCGCGTCGGACCGCCGCTGGGCCGGATCGGCAAGATCGTGTGCATCGGGCTGAACTACCACGACCACGCCGCGGAGACCGGTGCGCAGATCCCCGCGGAACCGATCATCTTCTTCAAGGCGCCGGACACAGTGATCGGACCTGACGACACGGTCCTTGTGCCCCGGGGCAGTCTGAAGACCGACTGGGAGGTCGAACTCGCCGTCGTCATCGGGCGCACCGCGCGCTATCTGGACTCGGCGGAGGACGGGCTCGCGCACGTCGGCGGGTACGCCGTCGCGCACGACGTCTCCGAGCGCGCCTTCCAGATCGAGCGCGGCGGTACCTGGGACAAGGGCAAGAACTGCGAGACGTTCAACCCGCTCGGCCCCTGGCTGGTGACCTCCGACGAGGTGGCCGACCCGCAGGCGCTGGGGCTCCGGCTCTGGGTCAACGGGGAGCTGAAGCAGAACGGGACGACCGCCGAGCAGATCTTCGGCGTCGGGGAGGTCGTACGGTACGTCAGCCAGTTCATGACCCTGTACCCCGGCGACGTGATCAACACCGGGACCCCGGCGGGCGTGGCGATGGGCCGGCCGGAGCCGAAGCCGTATCTGCGGGCCGGTGACGTGGTCGAGCTGGAGATCGACGGGCTGGGGCGGCAGCGGCAGGAGCTGAAGGACGCCTGACGGACCCCGGATCCGGGGCGGAGGCCGTGGTGGGAGTGGGCGCGGAAGCCGGGATGGGAGTGGGAGCGGGAGCCGGGGTGGGTACGGTACGGGGCCGCCGCAGGCCCTGGGCCGGTCCGGCCCGGCAACCCGGGCCGGGCGGTTCCGTACCCGGCCGGGTGGCCCCGTACCCGCCCCGCCTCAGCCGCGCAGTTTCTCCAGCGCCTCCACCACCAGCGCGTGGTCCTCGATCTGCGGCAGGCCCGAGACCGTCACCGTGCCGATGACGCCCGCGCCCTCCACCGCGATCGGGAACGAGCCGCCGTGCGCCGCGTACCGGTCCGGGTCCAGGCGGGAGGACTCCTCGAACGTGGTGCCCTTGGCGCGGAAGCGGGCGCCGACCAGGAGCGAGGCGGCGCCGTACCGCTCCACGACCCGGCGCTTGCGGTCGATCCACGCGTCGTTGTCCGCCGTCGAGCCGGGCAGGGCGCAGTGGAAGAGCTGCTGTCCGCCCCGGCGGATGTCGATCGCGACCGGCGCGTGGCGGGCGCGCGCCAGCTCGACCAGCAGGGTGCCGAGCGCCCAGGCGGTCTCGTAGGTGAAGTGGGGGAGCGTCAGGCGGGCTTCCTGGTCCTCCAGTTCGGCGACCGTGGGTCCGGTGGGTGCCGTGTTCGCGGGGGTGCTCATGAGCGGGGGGCCTCCAGAGTGATCGCGGTGCCCTCGCGCGCCGAACGCACCGCCGCTTCCAGGACGTCGAGCGTCGCCGCCGCCTCGTACGCGGTCACCGGCGGCGGTGTGCCGTCGCGCAGCGCGGCGGCGATCGCCGCGTAGTACGCCGGGTAGTCGCCCGGCTCGGTCTCCACCGGGTGGCCGCCGCCGGTCAGCGGCGAATCGCCCGCGCCGAGACGGCCCCACAGCGACTCGGGCTCCAGGCCCCAGCCCGCCGCCCGGCCCCCGCCGGGACGCCGGCCCTCGCGGAGATCGGCCTCCTGCGGGTCGAGGCCGTACTTCACATAGCCCGCCTTCGAGCCCAGCACCCGGAAGCGCGGGCCGAGTTGGGCGGTGGTGGCGCTGGCGTACAGATGCGAGCGGACGCCGCCGGCGTGCGTGATCGCGATGAACGTGTCGTCGTCCGTCTCGGCACCCGGGCGCCGTACGTCCGCCTCCGCGTAGACCCGTACCGCCGGGCCGAAGAGCACCAGCGCCTGGTCGACCACGTGGCTGCCCAGGTCGTACAGCAGCCCGCCGATCTCCTCCGGCGCGCCCGACTCGCGCCAGCCGCCCTTGAGCTGGGGGCGCCACCGCTCGAAGCGGGACTCGAAGCGCAGGACGTCGCCGAGCCGGCCGGTGCCGAGGAGGCGGGTGAGGGTGAGGAAGTCGTTGTCCCAGCGGCGGTTCTGGAAGACGGAGAGCAGCAGCCCGCGCTCCTCGGCCAGCGCCGCCAGCCCGCGCGCCTCGGCGGCGGTGCCCGCGATCGGCTTGTCCACGACGACCGGCAGACCGGCCTTGAGCGCGGCCGTCGCGATCGGGACATGCGTCCGGTTCGGGGAGGCGATGACGATCAGGTCCAGCTCGTCCGCCCGCTGCCACAGCTCTTCCGGTGTCGCCGCGAACCGCACGTCGGGGAACTCGGCGCGGGCCTGCGCCCGGCGCTCCTGGGCGGCGGTCACGACCGTGTCGAGGACGAGTCCTTCGGTGGCGGCGATCAGCGGGGCGTGGAAGACGGAGCCCGCGAGGCCGTAGCCCACGAGCCCGACGCGGGGAGGGGTGCCGGTACCAGTCATGCATCCACTTAAGCAACGGTGTTTCCAAAGTGCAAGACCGGTGGACAATGGCGGTGTGGGCGGCGAACGGCGGGGAACGGCGGGAAACGGCGGCGACGGGAACGGAGAGGGTGCGGATATGGGCGCGAGGGCGGGCACGGGCGGTTCCGGCGCGAATCTGCCGGTGCTGCGCGGATACAACGCCGCGCTCGTGCTCGACCTGCTCCGCACGGCGGGCGCGGGCGGCATCAGCCGGCTGGAGCTGGCCGAGCGCACCGGGCTCACCCCGCAGGCGGTCAGCAAGATCACGGCCAGGCTCCGTACGGAGGGGCTCGCTGCCGAGGCGGGGCGCCGCGCCTCCACGGGCGGCAAGCCGAGGACCGTCCTGCGGCTGGTGCCCTCGGCGGCGTACGCCGTGGGGGTGCATCTGGACCGGGACGAGCTGACGGCGGTGCTGGTGGACCTGGCGGGGACGCCCGTCGCCGTACGGAAGGTCCCCTTCGACCTGGGCGCGGGCGCGGAACGGGTGGTCGGGGCGGCGGCGGAGCAGATCGAGGCGGTACGCGCCGACGCGGTACGGACGGGTGCGGTACGGACCGACACGGTACGGGCGGACGCCTGCGTCACCGGCGTGGGCGGATCCCGGGGCGACGGGGAGCCGCTGGGCGTCGGGGTCGCGATGCCGGGGCCCCTCGACCACACGACCGGCGTGCCGGGACGGGTCACCGGATTCCCGCGCTGGGAGGGGTTCCCGCTGCGCGACGCCCTCGCCGACCGGCTCCGGCTGCCCGTCGTCCTCGACAAGGACACCAACGCCGCCGCGCTCGGACTCGCCCTGCGCGGTCCGGGGGGCGTCGCGGGCGGCGGGAACTCCTTCGCGTACCTCCATCTCGGTACGGGGCTGGGCTCGGGGCTCGTGCTCGACGGTGTGCTGCACCGGGGCGCGCGCACCGGCGCGGGCGAGTTCGGGCACCAGGTCATCCAGCTCGACGGGGACCGGTGCGACTGCGGCAACCGGGGCTGTGTCGAGGTGCTCTGTCTGGCCGCCGTCGCACGCGGCGATCTGGCGGAGGCGGCCCGGGTCCTCGGGGCGGGGGCGGCGAACCTGGTCGCGCTCCTCGACATCGACCGCGTACTCCTCGGCGGCCGGACGATCGCCGCGCACGAGGAGCGTTTCGTACGGGGCGTACGCGCCGTCATCGCCGAGCGCGCCGGGGGCGCGGGGATCCCGGTGGAGCCGGCCGGGGGAGGCGCGCACGCGGTCGCGGAGGGCGCGGCGCAATTGGTGCTCGCCCCGGTGTTCGGCCGCCGACGGGGGACCGGCACCGGCGTGGCCGGGGTGTGACCGGGGTGTGAGGGGCGAGAGGGCCCGTGACCGGGTGACCGCGGGGCGGGCCGGGGCGGGCGGGAGCGCTGGGCCGATGAGGTGTGGTTGTGCGACTTTCTGACTTACCTGGGGTGTGGCGGCCCGTGTGGCACGGGGCCCCGTGGCAGCGTCGGGCGTTCCGACCGCCCAGCGACCAGCGAAGGCCGTGTCCGTCATGCGTTCCGTGCGACCGCTCCCCCTCCTCGCCGCCGCGGCCGTCGCGGTCGCCGTGACCGTCGCCCTCGTCACGGCGTTCGTCCCGCTCCCCGGGGCCTGGACCGCCGTCGGGCCGAGCGCCGACCCGGGCGCCGACGGGGCCGCGCGTACCTGCGGCAGGGTGGCCGATCCCGAGTTCCCGATCACGACCGAGCTGCGCGGCGGCCCCGGCGCGTACCGGGCCGGCGGTGCGGCCGGGGAGTGGTCGCTCGACCTGACCAACACCACCGGCGCCGCCTGCCGCAACCTCCACCCCGTCGTGGTCCTCTACGACCGCGACCGGGCGCTGGACGTCGGCCATCTGAAGCTGGAGATGGCCGTCAACCAGGGGGGGGTGAGCGCCCGGACGCTGGAGCGTAACCATGTGTGAGATATGGGGGGCCTTACGGGCGACAG